>JAUZEY010000340.1 GCA_030838785.1 Actinomycetota bacterium
CTCGTTGTGCCCGGCGCCCCGGCGATGGCGAACTGTCCGCCCCGGCGGAAGGAGGGTGGGCCCTTGTGGGTCAGCTTGTAGCCGACGACGCCGGCGACCAGCAGCGTGAGGGATGACACGCCCGCAATGATTTTTAGACGTAAGGAAGGAGCTCGCGACACGACGTTCAGACCCCCATCTGGCCTTTCGGCTTCATTCAGAGGATAGCGCATTGACCCACCAGGACGAAACAGAAGCCGTCTGATGGCGCTGCAAATTCAGCAGTCCGGTTGGAATTCTATTTGTTGACTTTCCCGGTCGAACTTTTTATCTAATTCTGATTGCGCAATTGCGCACATCTGTGTACAGTCACGTCGTGACAGTTCCCGCGGGGCTGGTCGATGAAGTGGCCCGCCGGTTTGCACTGCTGTCCGACCCGACCCGTCTGCGCATCCTCGACGCCCTGCTGGAGCGGGACGACATCACGGTCAGCGAACTGGCCCAGGTGGTGGGCGAGGCCGCTCCCAATGTCTCCCAGCACCTCAGCCGGCTGCTGGCGGCCGACATCGTGGGCCGCCGCCGGGACGGGAGAACCGTGCGGTATTCGGTGGCCGACCCGACGATCCGCCCCCTGTGCGATCTCGTGTGCCAGGCGCTCGGCACCCGCCGGAAGGCGTGACCGGCGACGGGGCCTCGGCTGCGGGGTCGTGCGTCTTCTGCCGGCAGTCCGACACGCGCCACCAGCTGGCCGCCAACGACCTGGCCGTGGCCTTCCCGGCCGGCTTCCCGGTGAGCCCGGGCCACGCCCTGATCGTCCCCCGGCGCCACGAGCCCGACTTCTTCGCCCTCACGGCGGAGGAGCAGGCCGCGGTCGTGGCCCTCGTGAACCCCGTCCGGGCCGTGCTCGGCCCGCAGTTCTCGCCCGACGGCTACAACCTGGGCGTCAATGCCGGGAAGGCGGCCGGTCAGACGATCCTGCATACGCACCTCCACGTCATTCCCCGCTACGCCGGCGACGTGGCCGAGCCCCGGGGCGGCGTCCGCTGGGTGCTGCCGGAGACCGCCCGCTACTGGTGATCATGCTTTCGCCCGACCGATCTGACGAGCGAAGGTCATGGCCGCGCTGCGGTACATCAGGTGGGAGAACTTCGAGAACGGGAAGTAGGCGAAGAGCCCGAAGATGAAGGCCAGGTGGACCATGTAGGCGAGGTAGGCCACCGTGCCGGCCTGGGCGTAGCGCAGGATCTCGGTGACGAATCCGGTCAGGGCGGTCAGCCCCAGGAGGCCGGAGAAGAACCAGTCGGAGTAGGCCGACTTGCCCGACTGCGCCGGCCGCTTGAGCCGGACCCACAACGTCTGGGCCAGTCCGGCCAGAAGGGCGACACCACCGACGTTGCCGACGATCTTGACCGGGTCCCAGATCGGCAGCGACAGCACGCCGCCGTGATGGTGGATCCCGAGGTGGGGGAAGATCTCGGTGTAGAGGGCGGCGCCGGTGGTGGCCGCGGTCAGGCCGAGGAACCCGTAGAACAGTCCCATGTGGGCCCACATCCGGGGGTGGGCGGTGTTGCAGTCGCCGAAGTCCTTGTGGCTGAAGACGTCGACCGCCGTTCCCCGGAGGGCGTTGACCAGCGGAAGCCGTTCGGTGCCGGCGGGCACGGTGCTCTGCAGACCGGCCCAGAACTTCTTGAGGCTCAGGAACGACAGGACGGCGACGATCCCCACCACCGTCATGACGAAGACGTCGATCCACCCGTCCCCGAGGAACCGGCCGAAGAAGACGTCGCCCTTGGGGAACAGTCCCTCGCCGCCCGACGAGCCCTGCGCTCCGAGCACCAGCAGCAGGACGAGGACGACGGGCAGGCCGATGGCCAGCGGCAGGGCTTTCGGATCACGGGGGATCCGGGTCATGAAGCGGGGGACGGCGTACTCCTCCATCTGGAGGTCGCGCGTGGCGGCCATGACGTCGCCGGGGCGGGCGTCGACCGGACAGTGGGTGATGCAGTCGTTGCACTGGAAGCAGAGCCAGGCGTCGGCGTCGGTCAGCAGCTTGTCCTCGAGCCCCCACTGGGCCCAGACCATCTCCTTGCGGGGGAACGCGTCCTCGAGCGGAGTGCGGGGGCACACGACGGAGCAGGTGCCGCACTGGTAGCAGCGCCGCAGGGCTTCGGCGCCGTAGCCCAGCATCCGGTCGACGGCGGCCGGGTCGGCCACGATCAGGTCGGGACGGGGTTCGTTCCGTTCGGCTTCCAGGGTCATGGCTGTGCCTTCTTGAGCTTCGGACCTTCTAGAACTTGTACGGGTTGGACCCGAGCTTGCGGACGCGATCGACGAAGTTGCCGACGATCTCGGGGATCCGGTCGTACTCGCTGATCTCGATCTCGACGGGGAGCACCCGCTCGGGCTCGATGGTGAGCCGGTTGAGGGTCTCCATCACGTTCTCCAACCGTTTGGCGGCCAGGGCCGAGCCCTGGATGAAGTGGCACTGGTAGTCGTCGCCCGACTTGCAGCCCATGAGCAGCATCCCGTCGATGCCCGAGGAGAGGGCGTTGGCGACGACGGTGACGTTGAGGGAGCCGAGGCAGCGCAGCGGGACGACCCGCACCGCGGCGTCGAACTCCAGGCGGTTGATACCGGCCAGGTCGAAGGCGGGGTAGGCGTCGTTCTCACAGGCCAGGGCGACGATGCGGGGGACGGCGGGGTCGGGCCCGAAGTCGATGGCCTTCACCGTGGCCGAGAGCTGCTCGACGCTGTAGTCCTCGAAGGAGATGACCTGGACGGGGCAGGCGCCCATGCAGATGCCGCACCGCCGGCAGCGCTCGGGGTTGAGGGCCGGGTAGCCCCGCTCGTCGAGCTCGATGGCCGAGAACGGGCACTCCTGGGAGCACCGGCCGCACTGGGTGCAGCCCTGGTAGCGGGTGGCCGGCAGCGACAGGTCGCCGGACCGGGGATGGGTGGCCCGGCCGCTGCCGATGAGCTGGAGGCTCTGCGCCGCTTTGAGGGCGGCGCCGGTGGCGTCCTCGGCGGCGAACGTGATGTCCATCGGCTCCCGGACGGTGCCGGCGGCGTAGATGCCGGTGCGGCGGGTCTCGTAGGGGAAGCAGATGAAGTTCGAGTCGGAGAACCCGAACTTGGCCGTCGGGAGGCCGGGGCCCTGGAGATACATGAGGTGGAGCACGTCGGAGTCGGCCGTGGACGGCACCATGCCGGTGGCGAGGACGACGAGGTCGACGGGCAGGCCGACGTCGTCACCGAGGAGTGAGGCGCCGATGCGCACCAGGAGCCCGGCGCGACCGTCGGTGTCGATCCCCTTCAGCCGCCCCTTGGTGAAGTACACGCCGGGCTGTTCCGACACCCGGCGATAGAACGCCTCGTAGAGGCCGGGGGTGACCATGTCCTCGTAGATCACGTAGGCCCGGGCGCCGGCCTCGGTGGCGTAGAGGGCGTGCTTGAGCGACGCCATGTCGAGCACGTTGGTGCCGAAGGAGAAGTCGTCGTCGCGGAAGGCGTCGTCGGGCCCGGCGCCGTTGCTGCCGACCCCGGCCCGGGGCCGGGTGACGATGGCGATCCGCTTGACCGGCGCGCCGTCGGACGGGCGGACCAGGGCGCCCGAGCGGACCATCTCCTCGAAGGCGACGTTGGTGACGACGTCGGGGAGGTGGCCGACGCCGAGGCGGTCGATCACGGAGACGTCGGGCTGCCAGCCGGTGGCCATCACGACGGCGCCGGCCGGGAAGTCGGTGCGCTTCGGGCCCTGCTCGAGCGCCACCATCAGCCCGCCGGGCTCGCCGGCCACGGCCGTGATCTCGGCGCCGGTGTACACGGTGATGCGGGGGTGGGCGACGACGGCGTCGATGAGTTCGGCGATGCGGACCGGCTCGAGGTCGCGATACGGCGCTCGAGTTGGAAAGAGCTTGGCCCAGCGGGCCGTCCAGCCGCCGAGCGCGTCCTGGCGCTCCACGAGGTGGACGTCGTGGCCGGAGTTGGCCGCCTCCAGGGCCGCGGTCAGGCCGGAGATCCCGGCCCCGACGACCAGCAGCGAGGTCTCGATCTCCCGTTCCTGGCGCTCGGGCTTGCGGGACCACTGGAGCCGCTGGATCCCCATGCGGACGTAGTCCTCGGCCAAAAGCTGGGTCTGCTCTTCGCCGGGGGGCTTGCTCCACGCCACCAACTCCCGGATGTTGACCCGGCCGACCATGTCCACGCCCAGCGAGGCGGGCGAGAAGACGTCGTGGTTGACCCGCTCCGAGCAGGCGGCGATGACGACCCGGGACGCCTCGGCGCCGGCCAGCCCCTCCCGCAGCGCGGCCAGCCCCTCAGGAATGCAGAGGGGACCGTGCACGAACCCGGGGTGGTTGAGCTCGCTGTCGCTGACGGCGGCCAGCTTGTCGGCGTCGACGGCCTCGCCGATGCCGCAGCCGGTGCAGACATAAAGGTCCGTGCGCTCCGTCGACGGCTTCGGCGTGACCGCCACCGGCACGCCGGCCTTCGAGGTCGGTGCGATCCACGCCGCCACCGCCGGCTCGATCGGCGGCGCCTGATAGGCGGGCGCCGCTGGTGCCGGCGCCGCGGCCTGCCCCGGCGCGGACGGCGGCGACCATCCCCCGGGCGCCGTGGTGGCCGGCGCGGCGGCCGCCTGCCCCGGCGCCGCCGGCGGCGACCAACCTCCACCCGCCGCTGGTGCGCCGCCCGGGGGTGCGCTGGCCGGAGCGGTGCCGGCCTGTCCGGGTGCGGACGGCGGTGACCATCCGCCGGGGGCGGGCGGTGCCGCGGCGGGTGCTGAACCGGCCTGGCCCGGTGCGGACGGGGGCGACCAGCCTCCAGGGGCCGGGGGCGCTCCGGCGGGTGCCGCTGGGCCTGCGGAAGCGGCGGCTTGTCCGGGTGCGGCGGGCGGCGACCAGCCTCCGGGGGCCGGCGGTGCTCCGGCCGGTGCGGCAGGGGCTGCTGACGCGGCCGCGGCTTGCCCGGGTGCGGATGGCGGCGACCAGCCTCCGGCGGCCGGCGGTGCTTCGGGCGGGGTGGATCCGGCCTGACCGGGGGGCCCGGGCGGTGACCACCCGCCGCCGGCGGGAGCCGGTGCAGGGGCAGCGGCCGGGCCCGGAGCCGGAGGAGCGGGCGGTGCGGCGGACGCTGCCTTGCCCGGAGCCACGGGCGGCGACCAGGCGCCGGCCGGCTGCGTCGCCGGGCCGGCGGGTGCCGAGCTCGCCTTCCCCGGCGCCGCCGGGGGGGACCATCCGCCCTCGGCCGACGCTGGTGCCGCGCCGGCTGGGTTCGAGGCTGGCGGAGCGGCCGGTGTGGGT
>JAUZEY010000353.1 GCA_030838785.1 Actinomycetota bacterium
CCGTAAACGGTCCAGGACAGATTCCAGCACGTTCAGACCCCCTCCGCCCAGGAAGACTCTGTCTGGGTCGGGGAGCCCGGCCAGGACGCCCGGGGCCTCACCCTCCACGACGACCACTCCAGTCCCAACAGCGTTCTCCCGTAACCGCTCAACGTCATCGGGGCGGCGCTCCACGGCGAAGACCCGCAGCCCAGGCGCGAGGCGGGAGCACTCCACGGCCACCGAACCCGACCCGGCTCCCACGTCCCACAGGACGCCGGCGCCGGGGAGGGCCAGCTTGCCGAGGGCGACGGCCCGCACCTCCGCCTTCGTGACCATGCCCGCCCGATGGGCGTAGCGGTCGTCGGGGAGACCCCAGGCGAGGGTCGGCCCGCCGGATGCGGCCGAGCCGGCGTCTTCGGCGGCACCGTCGAGCGCCCCCGGCACCTCGAGCACCACCACAGCCAGGGGCGGAAAGGCCCCGGCGGCCAGACCGTCGAGGTCCGTCCGGGTCACGGCCTCGTCGTCGTGGCCCAGCCGGGCGCACACCGTGACCCGGCGCGGTCCGCAGCCGGCCTCCAGCAGCGCCCGTCCGAGGGCCTCGGGTGGCTGGTCGGGCGCGGTGAGCACCGCCACCTTCGGCCGGGGCAGCACCTCCTCCACGGCGGCGGCCAGCGGCCGGCCGTGGGCCGACACCACCACGGCGTCGTCCCAGTGGAGACCCGCCCGGGCGAAGGCCATCGCCACCGACGACGGCGCGGGATGGATATCGAGCGCCCGGGCGCCGAACCGGGCCGAGGCCACCCGGACGATGCCGAAGAACCCCGGGTCGCCCGACGCCAGCAGGCAGACCCGCTCCCCGAGCGCCCGGCGCTCGGCGGCCAGCTCCAGGGTCTCGGCCAGCGGCCCGGCCACCTCGACGCGCTTCCCCTCCACGTCGGCCGGCAGGGCGTCGAGGAGCCGGCCGATTCCCAACACGACATCGGCCGCTCGCAGGGCGGCCGCCGCCGCCCGGCCGAAGGACTCGTCACCGAGGAATCCCACGACGGCGATGGGAGGCCCGCCCCCTTCGGCCCTCACTCGGAGCGGCGGGCCGACGGTCGGCCCTGCGTCGAGCCGGCGGTCGAGCGGAGGCGGTAGGCGGTGCTGTAGCCGGGCTCGTAGAGGTGCGACCGGCGGGGGACGGGCCGGTCGGCCAACGCCTCGCCGACCAGCACGAGCGCCGTCATGGTGGCCCCGGTGGCCCGGAGGTCGTCGGCCAGGCGGGCGACGGTCGTCCGCACCACGATCTCGTCCGGCCAGCTCGCCCGGACGACGACGGCGGCCGGCGTGTCGGGCCCGTAGCCGGAGCCGGGCGCCAGCAGCTCGGCGGCCAGCTCGTCGGGCCGGGCGGCGGAGAGGAACACGGCCATGGTGGCGCCGTGGGGGGCGAAGGCGGCCACACCCTCGCCGGGCGGCATCGAGGCCGCGGTGCGACCGGCGAGTCGGGTGAGGACCACGCTCTGGCTCACGCCCGGCACCGTCAGCTCCCGGGCCAGCGCGGCGGCCGCCGCCGCCACCGACGTCACTCCGGGCACCACCTCGAACGACCGCTCCCCGGCCAGGCACCAGTCGATCTGCTCCGCGATGGCGCCGTAGATCGAAGGGTCGCCGGAGTGGAGCCGCACGATCGGCGTCGCCTCGTCGTGGGCGGCGTAGACGCCGAGCACGTCCTCCAGCGTCATCGTGGCCGAATCGAGGCGCTCGACCCCCGGCCGGCAGTGGTCGAGCACCGCCTCCGGCACCAGCGAGCTGGCCCACACGACCACGTCGGCCGCCGCCAGCCGGGCCGCCCCCCGCACCGTGATCAGATCGACGGCCCCCGGGCCGGCCCCGACGAACGAGATCATGGGTGCTCCGGCGCCGGCGACGACCGGGCGGGGACGATCACGGTGGCCAGGTAGGAGGCCGGCCCGTCGGCGGCCAGGTCGGCGAGGGGCCCGATCCGCTCGCCGGGCATGCCGAGCAGCTCGCCGGCCACGGCACCGGGCAGGCGGCCGGCGGCGGCGGCCGCCTTGGCCAGGTCGGGCAGGCGCCGGCCCCCCTTGTAGAGGACGACGGTCACGTCGGGCTGGGCGAGGTCGACGTCGACGTCCTCGCCGTCCAGCGCGGTCCGCACCACCAGGCGCTGCCGCTCGTCGGTGACCGTGGTGCCGGTCCGGGCGGCCAGCGCCTGGAAGGCCATGATCCCCGGCACCTGGTCCACCACCGTGGCCGGGCGCCGCTCGCGCACGGCGGATGCCACCGACGTGAACGTGGAATAGGTCAGCGGGTCGCCGAGCGTCACGAAGGCGACCTCCTCGCCGGCATCGAGGTAGCCGGCCACGACCCTGGCCGCCTCGTCGACGGACCGGTCCCGCTCGGCCCGGCCCGGTGCCATGGCGAACGGGATCCGCTCCACCCGCAGCCCCGGGACCGCCTGGCGGACGACGGCCTCCGCCCGCCCGACGGCGTCGACGGCCGTGGCCGGGGCCACGATCCGGTCGGCCCGCCGGAGGGCGACGCCGGCCCGCACCGTCAGCAGGTCGGCGTCGCCCGGCCCGACCCCGATGCCGACCAGCCGCCCGGGGACGGGCGCCTCGAAGGTCGCGGCTCCCGCCGCCGACCCCGGGCGGCGCGCCCCCGACGCCAAGCCGGACACGACCGACCCCGGGCCGGACCCGACCGACCCCGGGCCCGCGCCGTCCTCCCGGACCTCCGCCTCCAGCGCGGCCCGGATGACCTCCGCCTCGCTCCGGCCGGTGGCCCTCGCCCTCGCCGCCAGGGCCGCCTTGAGCCGGGGGGACAGATAGACGCTCGTCTTGCGCATCATCGGCGACAACGTAGGGCATCACGTAGGGCAGCACCCGCACGGCCCCCCGCCCGGCGGGTCCCGGCGGGCCGGGGGACGGCGGGCCGGGGGAAGGCGGCAGGTGGTGACGAAACGGGCCACGGCGGACGGGTCGCCGCCGGGGTGGTGGTGGAGATACGTGGCCAGCAGGGTCGGGGAGGCGAAGCCGTCGGGCCGCTCGCCGAAACGGCTGCGGAACACCAGGGCGTCCCCGGCCGGTTCGACGGTCGAGTAGTGGAACTCGTGGCCCCGCACCACCGCCCCCGGGTCGCCGACCGGCGAGGGCGCGCTGACCGTCGCCGCCCGGTAGCCGAGGGTCAGCCGGTCGGTCATCCGGGCGTCGGCGGGGAGGACGCCGGCCATGGCCCGCCCGTCGAGGGTCCGGCACAGCCACAGCAGCCCGCCGCACTCGGCCCACACGGCCAGCCCCTGGCCGATCCGGCGGCGGACGTCGTCGAGCATCGGCCGGTTGCCGGCCAGTTCGGCGGCGTAGACCTCGGGGAAGCCCCCGCCGGCGATGAGCCCGTCCACCGCCTCGGGCAGGGCCTCGTCCCGCAGCGGGTCGAACGGGACCGGCTCCGCCCCTGCGGCCACGAGGGCGTCGAGCGTGTCGGTGTACGTGAACGTGAAGGCGGCGCCCGCCGCCACCGCGATCCGAACGGCGGCTTGCCCGCCGGCGGCGGGGGGCGGCGACGGAAGGGGGACGGCGCCGACCGGCAGCGGGGGTGCGGTGGCAGCCAGGCGCAGGACGGCGTCGAGGTCGACCTGTTCGGCGACGGCGGCGGCCAGGCGGTCGAGGGCTTCGGTCACCGCCGCCGGGCGCTCGGCGACCGGGACGAGCCCGAGGTGCCGGTCCCGCCAGGTGAGGCGGTCGTCCCGGGAGAGGACGCCGAGCACCGGCAGCCCCAGCGGCGCCAGTGCCTCCCGGAGCTGCACGGCGTGGGCCGGCGACCCGACCCGGTTCAGCACCACTCCGCCGAGCCGGACGGACGGGTCGAAGGTGGCGAAGCCGTGGACCAGCGCCGCCACGGAGCCCGACATGGCACCGGCGTCGACCACCAGCACGACGGGGGCGTCGAGGAGGCGGGCCACGTCGGCGGTCGACGACAGCGTCCCGTCGGCCGAGCCGTCGAAGAGGCCCATGACGCCCTCCACGACCAGGACGTCGGCGCCGGCCGCGGCCCGACCGGCCAGGGCCGGGATCACCTCCGCGCCGCACAGCCAGGCGTCGAGGTTGCGGGGCGGCCGCCCGCAGGCCAGGGCGTGGTAGCCGGGATCGATGAAGTCCGGCCCGATTTTCGCCGCCGCCGGCCGGTGCCCGGCCCGCCGCAGCGCCGCCAGCAGCCCGGTGGCCACCGTCGTCTTACCGACCCCGGAGTGGGTGCCGGCCACCACCAGCCGGGGGCCGAGGAGGCGGACGTCCGGGGAGTGCTCGATCGCGGCGCGGTGGGCGGCCCGGGGGGCGGTCGGGGTCATGGTGCGCCGAACGTAGCCCGGCCAAACCCCAACGGTTACAGTGTCGGCCGTTGCGGTCGGGAAGCCGGTGGAAATCCGGCGCGGTCCCGCCACTGTGACC
>JAUZEY010000375.1 GCA_030838785.1 Actinomycetota bacterium
TCATCTTCGGCGGCGCCTCCACCGTGGCCGCCTTCTCCAGCTCCTCCGGCCAGCTCATCGCCCTCCGGGCCGTCATGGGCATCGGCGCCGCCCTGATCATGCCGGCGACGCTGTCGATCCTGACCAACGTCTTCCCGCCCCACGAGCGGGCCAAGGCCATCGCCATCTGGGCCGGCCTGGCCGGGGCTGGCGCCGCCGTCGGGCCAGTGGCGGGCGGGTTCCTGCTGGAGCACTTCTGGTGGGGGTCGGTGTTCCTCGTCAACGTGCCCCTGGTCCTGGCCGCCCTCGTCGGGGGCCGGGTCCTGGTGCCCAAGTCGCAGGATCCCCACGCCGAGCAGCTCGACCCCACCGGCGCCGTGCTGTCGATGGTCGGCCTGGGCGGGCTGCTGTACGGGATCATCGAGGGCCCGAGCCACGGCTGGCGGGCGGCGGCCACCCTCGGGCCGCTCCTCGGCGGCATCGCCGTCCTCGTCGGCTTCGCGATGTGGGAGCTGCGGGCGCAGCACCCGATGCTCGACCTGCGCTTCTTCAAGAACCGCACGTTCGCCTCGGCCACGGCGGCCATCAACCTGGTCTTCTTCGCCATGTTCGGCACGTTCTTCCTCCTCACCCAGTACCTCCAGCTCGTGCTGGGGTACGGGACGCTGGAGGCCGGCGTCCGCATGCTGCCCATGGCGTTCGCGATGATGGTGTCGGCCCCGATGAGCGCCAAGTTCGTGGCCCGGTTCGGGAGCCGCAAGGTCGTCAGCACCGGCTTGTCGATCCTCGCCCTGGGGCTGCTCCTGCTGGCCCAGTCGGACGTCCACACCCCCTACTGGCATCTCGTCGCGGCCATCGTGACGATGGCGGTGGGAATGGGCCTGTCGATGGCTCCGTCGACCACCGGGATCATGGCGTCGGTGCCTCTGCGCAAGGCCGGCGTCGGCTCGGCGGTCAACGACACGACCCGGGAGCTGGGGGGCGCGCTCGGCGTCGCCGTCCTCGGCAGCCTGCTGGCCTCGAAGTTCACCGCCGCCCTCCCGGCGTCGGTGCTCGGCCTGCCGGGCCCCGCCCGGACCGCGGTGCGGTCGTCGCTCGGCGGCGCGCTCGGCGTCGCCCGCTCGCTGCCCCCGGCCGTCGGGGTGCCCCTCGAGGCGGCGGCCAAGGGCGCCTACGTGGACGCCATGAGCGTGAGCCTGGTGGCGGCGGCCATCGTCACCATGGCTGCGGCCGTGATGGTGCGGCGCTTCTACCCCGACCGGATCGTGATGCAGTACCACGAGGCCTCCGGCGACGGCCACGGCGACGGCGCCGGGGCTCCGGCGGCGGCGTCCGACGCTCCAGCCGGCACCGGGACGAACGGGCACAACCGGAACGCCGCTGCCGGCGACCCCCGGCCCCTGGAGGAAGTGGGACGGTGACCGAGGTGCGAGACGCCACCGAAGGCTGCCTCGCTCCCCGCTGGCGTAGCCGCCGGGCGGAGTCGGCGATCCTGGAGGCGACCATCGCCCTGCTCGGCGAGGTCGGCTTCTCCGGCCTCACGATCGAAGGGATCGCGGCCCGGGCAGGAGTCGGCAAGGCCACCATCTACCGGCACTGGCCGTCGAAGGCCGAAGTGGCGGTGGAGGCGTTCAAGGCGTTCATCCCGCCGCTCGAAGACCCGGACACGGGTTCGTTCGCCGACGACATACGGGCCGTGCTGATGCAGATCGTCGACGGGCTGTCGAACTCGCCGCTGTCCGCCATCCTGCCGTCGCTGGTGGAGGCGGCGGAGCGCGACCCCGAGCTCGAGCGGCTGTTCAAGGAGTTCGGCACGGGCCGCCGGGCCGTACTTCGAGGCGTCTTCACCCGGGCCGCCAGCCGGGGCGAGCTGCGGGACGGGCTCGACACCGACGTCGCCGTCGACGTCCTGGTCGGCCCGATCTTCACCCGCCGGCTCATCACCCGGGCGCCCGTCACCCGCAAGCACGCCAACGCCGTGCTGGACCTGGTCCTGCCCGTGCTGCAGAAGGCCTGAGCGGGCCCAGCGGCGCGGCCCGCCAGCACAGCGGTGGGCCTGGAAGTCCCGCGGCCTTCAGGCGGGGCGGGGGGCCTCGGGGCGGTTGCCGGCGACGAAGTTGCGCAGCCCCTCGATCATCTCCGGGTCGCTGGCCGTGGGGCGGCCGAGGCCCGACTCCATGAACAGTCCCGCCTCGAGGCTGACGCCGTAGGTGGCCAGCGTGGCGGCCCGGTCGGTGCGGAGGCTGGCCTGGGGGTAGCCGGCGATGCGGTCGGCCAGCTCCAGGGCCCGGTCGAGAGCGCCATTTGCCGTCCCCCGGGCACCGACGACCTCCTGGACGAGGCCGATGGCCATGGCCCGGGCGGCGTCGATGCGGATGCCGGTCTCGATCAACCACAGCGCATTGCCCTGGCCCATGATGCGGGGGAAGCGCTGGGTGCCGCCATCGATGAAGGGCACGCCCCAGCGCCGGTTGAGGGCGCCGAACTCGGCGTTGGCCGAGGCGATGCGGAAGTCGCACCAGCAGGCCAGCTCCATCCCACCGGCGAAGCAGTAGCCGTTGACGGCGGCGATGGTCGGCTTGCCCGGGTCGAGGTGGGCGAAGCCGATCGGCCCGGCCCGCTCCGTGTGGGGATGGCGGAGGAGCTCTTCCACGTCCTTGAGGTTGGCGCCGGAGCAGAACGACCGGTCGCCGGCGCCGGTGATCACCAGGACCCGGGCTTCGTCGTCGGCGGCGAAGGCGTCGATGCCCTCGGCCAGTCCGACGGCCATGCCGGCGGTGATGCTGTTGTGGGCATCGGGCCGGTTGAGCGTGATCAGCGTGACGGCGCCGCGCTTCTCGACGAGCAGCTCGTCCATCGAAAACCTCCCCCTGGGCTCTGGCCCGGTGGAGGCTACGCCTCGACGATCCGGACCCGGGGAACCGCCTGCATGCCGGCTCCGGGCTGTCGGCCCCGGGCGGAGGGGTTCGGCCCGTCCTGGATGGTGGCGTCACGCTTCTTGTGCTTCTGCTTCGTGCCGGACTTCCCGGAACCCGTCGGTGTGGGCAGGGAAGAAGTGGTGGTGGCCCCGGTCGGCGTCGGGATGGCCGTGTCGGTGGGCGGGGGGATCGCCGTCACGGGTGCGGCCGGGATGACGGCCGCAGGGGGCGGGGCGAGGACTGCGGTCTGGGGCGGCCCGACGGGAGCGGGAATCGGGCCGGGAACCTGTGGGGCCGGGCGGGAGGAGTTGGAGTGGTGGCCACCGGATCGGGCGGGCCCCGAGGCGGCGGCGACGAGCGTCACCGGCTGGCCGCCGAGTGCGATGGCCGGGAACGCCGTCTCCGGGCCTGCAGAATCGGCGATCGCCGCGGCCGCGGCCGCCGCCGCGTCGGCGCCGAAGAACCCGCTTGCGGTCGACGCCCCTTTCCCGCCCGAGAGGGCGGCGGCCATCGCCCCGCCCTGGGGGCTCCCGCTCGTGCCGCTCGGAGCGCCGCCGGGCGAATAGCCCGGGAGGTAGGCCTGCACGGCCGGCAGGGCCAGACCCCTCGGCCCCGGAGCGGTTCCCGGGGTCATGAGCCACGGCACTGCCGCCATCACGACGAACCAGGCGACGACCAGCGCCGTTGCCGGCAGCGCCGGCCGGACGCTGCGCCCCGCCCGGCGCGCCCGCG
>JAUZEY010000389.1 GCA_030838785.1 Actinomycetota bacterium
GACGCCCTCGTCGACGTCCTGCGCCTCTCGAAGGGCATGACGTACAAGGCCGCCCTGGCCGGGCTCGACCTCGGCGGCGGCAAGGCCGTCGTCCTCGGCGACCCCAACCGGGACAAGACCGAGGCGCTGCTCCGGGCCTTCGCCCGTTACGTCGACGCCCTCGGGGGCCGCTACATCACCGCCGAGGACGTGGGGACCACGCAGGCCGACATGGACCTGATCCGCCGGGAGACCCGCTTCGTGACCGGCGTGTCGCAGTCGCTGGGCGGCTCCGGCGACCCCAGCGTGGCCACCGCCCAGGGCCTCTACTACGGGCTGAAGGCCGTAGCCATGACCCTGTGGGGCGAAACGAACCTGGAGGGCCGCCACGTGGCGGTGTCGGGCGTGGGCAAGGTGGGCTACGCCGTCGTCCGCCAGCTGGTCGAGGACCGGTGCCGGGTCACGGTGGCCGACGTCGTCCCGGCCGCCGTCGAGCGGGTCGTCCACGACTTCGGCGTCGAGGCGGTCGGGGTGGAGAAGATCCACACGGTCGAGTGCGACGTCTACGCCCCCTGCGCCCTTGGGGCTGCGCTGTCCTTCCAGACGATTCCCGAGCTGCGCTGCGCCGCCGTGTGCGGCTGCGCCAACAACCAGCTGGCCGGACCGGGGTGCGACGAGGCACTGGCCGAGGCGGGAATCCTCTACGCCCCCGACTACTGCGTCAACGCCGGGGGGATCATCAACATCTCCGAGGAGCTGCGGGGCTACTCCCGGGAACGGGCCGAGAACGGCCTGCGTCACATCTACGACGCCACCCTGGCGGTCTTCGCCCGGGCCGACGCCGAGGGCATCACCACCGCCGCCGCCGCCGACCGGGTCGCCGAGGCGCGGATCGACGCGGTCGGCCGCCTGAACCTGATCCGGCCCCCAAGTCGCTGAGCCCGAAGAGTTCGGAGGACCCGATGTCGTACGCCCCGGCCGAGCGGACGGAACTGTCCGCCCTGCACCTCCAGGACCGGCACACCCCGCTCGGGCTCTCCGGTGACGAGGCCGTGGCCATGTGGCGCACGATCCTCCTCACCCGCCGGCTCGACCAGAAGATCTGGGCCCTGAACCGGATGGGCAAGGCGCCGTTCGCCGTGTCCTGCCAGGGCCACGAGGGCGCCCAGGTCGGCTCGGCCTGGGCCCTGCGGGGCGGCACCGACGTCGTCCTCCCCTACTACCGGGACACCGGCGTGATGGTCGCTCTTGGCATGACCGCCCGGGAGATCCTGGAGGGGGTCTTCGCCCGGGAGGCCGACCCCAGCTCCGGCGGCCGTCAGATGCCCAACCACTGGGGCTCCTCGCGCCTGCGGGTCATCACGGGGTCGTCGCCAATCGCCACCCACATCCCCCATGCCGCCGGGGTCGCCCTGGCGGCGAAGATGCGCGGCGAGGACACGGCCGTCGTCTGCTACTTCGGCGACGGCGCGGCCAGCAAGGGTGACTTCCACGAAGCGATGAACTTCGCCGGGATCCACGGCCTGCCGCTGGTGGCTGTCTGTGAGAACAACGGCTACGCCATCTCGGTGCCGATGGCCAAGGAGTCGGCGGTGGAGAACATCGCCGAGCACGCCCACCAGTACCGCTGCTTCGGGATGATCGTCGACGGCAATGACCCCCTCGACGTCTACGGCGCCATGCGGGCGGCCGTTCACCGGGCCCGCAAGGGCGAGGGGCCGAGCCTCATCGAGTGCAAGACCTACCGCTATCTGTCCCACACCTCTGACGACGACGACCGCACCTACCGCACGCCCCAGGAGGTCGAGGCGTGGCGGAAGAAGGACCCGTTCCAGCGGCTCAAGCAGTACCTCATCGAGCAGCGGCTCTTGACCGAGGCCCAGGAAGCGGAGCTCGAGTCGGAGGTCACGGCCGAGATCGAGGAGGCCCTCAAGGGCGCCGAGGCGTCGCCGGCCCCCGAAGCGCCGGCCGCCTTCCGGAAGGTGTTCGCCCGGCCGCTGCGGCCGGTGCCCGGCGTGCCGGCCGAGTACGCCGCCAGCCAGGACGGCATCACCCCGCCGGAGAAGAACGGCGCTCAGGTTCCGGCCGACGCGCCCGTCCGCACCTTCGTCGACACGGTGCGGGAGACGATCCGGGGCGCCATGGCGGCCGACGAACGGGTCTTCGTCCTGGGCGAGGACGTCGGGAACCGGGGCGGCGTCTTCAAGGCCACCGACGGGCTCATCACCGAGTTCGGCGAGCAGCGCGTGCTCGACATGCCGCTGGCGGAGTCGGCCATCATCGGGGTGGCCATCGGCGCCGCCCTCCACGGGCTCCGGCCCATCGCCGAGATCCAGTTCGCCGACTTCATCCACCCCGCCTTCGACCAGCTGGTGTCGGAGGCGGCCCGCATCCACTACCGGTCCAACGGCGACTTCTGCGTGCCGATGGTGGTGCGGGCGCCCTACGGCGGGGGCGTCCACGGCGCGCTTTACCACTCGCAGTCGGTGGAGTCGCTCTTCGCCCACGTGCCGGGGCTCAAGGTCGTGATCCCGTCGACGCCGGCCGACCTGAAGGGCCTCCTCCTACAGAGCCTCGACGATCCCGACCCCGTCCTGTTCCTGGAGCACAAGAAGATGTACCGCTCGATCAAGGGGCCGGTGCCGGAGGGGGACTGGCGGGTGCCGATCGGCCTGGCCGAGATCGTCCGGCCGGGCAGCGACGCCACCATCGTCACCTACGGCCTCCAGCGCCACCTGGCCGTCGAGGCCGCCGAGCGGTTGGCCGAGGAGGGGGCGGGCGAGATCGAGGTCGTCGACCTCCGCACGATCTCGCCTCTGGACCGGGAGACGATCATCGCCTCCGCCTGCCGGACGGGCCGGGTGCTGGTCGTGAGCGAGGACAACCACTCGTTCTCGGTGGCGGCCGAGGTCGTGGCGGTGGTGGCCGAGTCGTGCTTCTACGACCTCGACGCCCCCGTCATGCGCCTGGCCACCGCCGACGTGCCGTCCATGCCCTACGCCCCGGCGCTGGAAGCGGCCGTCCTCATCACGACCGACCGTATTGCCGACGCCGCCCGGCGACTGCTGGGTTGCTGAGGTGCTGGGTTGCTGAGGTGCTGAGGTGCTGACGTGCTGAGGACGCTGGTCGCGTTCAGCCTCGGAACGTCGGTGCTGGCCGGCATCTGCGCTTTCGTGATCGCCTACGAGCGGGTGGCGCGCACCCACAGCCCCCGCGACGCCCGGCGCTGCGCCCTGCGGGCCGTCCCCGGCCCGTTCCTGTTCTTCACCGTCCTCGGTATCACCATGGGCTGGGTCGTCCCGACGTTCATCCACCCGTAGCACAGCGGGTGCGGGAAGGGGGCGGGCCCAGGCCGTACACTGCGCGGGCATGGGACGTGTGCTGGCCGTAGCCAACCAGAAGGGTGGCGTGGCCAAGACGACGACCACCCACTCGCTCGGCGCCGGCCTGGCCGAGTTGGGCGAACGGGTCCTGCTGGTCGACCTCGACCCTCAGGCCTGCCTGACCTATTCGCTGGGCATCGACTCCGACGGTCTCGAGCGGTCGCTCCACGACGTGCTGGCCGGGCGGGCCGACGTGGCCGAGGTGGTGGTCAAGAGCGGCGATCTCATGGCCCTGCCGGCCACCATCGACCTGGCCGGGGCCGAGGTTCACCTGATGTCGCGCACCGGGCGGGAGCACGTCCTCGCCCGGGCACTCAAACCGGTGGTCGGCGAGTACGACACCATCCTCATCGACTGCCCACCGTCGCTCGGGGTGCTCACCATCAACGGCCTCACCGCCGCGGCCGAGGTGATCGTGCCGATGCAGTGCGAGACGCTCGGCCATCGGGGGGTCGGCCAACTGCTGGAGACCATCGGCGACGTACGGAGCTTCACCAACCCCGCGCTGTCCGTGCGGGGCCTCGTGGCCACCATGTTCGACAGCCGCACCCGCCACTCCCGCGAGCTGCTCGCCGACCTCGAGGAGCGCTACGGCGTTCCCGTCCTCGGCGACCCGATCCCCAAGTCGGTGCGCTTCGCCGAGGCGCCGGGGCGGGGCCGCTCCATCCTGACCCATGCCCCCCGTTCGGCCGGCGCCGAGGCCTACCGGGCCATCGCCCGGCTGCTGCATCAGGAGAACACGTGAGCGATCCTCTCGGGAAGCGGGCCCTGTTCTCAACGACGGCGGCGTCCCCCGCCGTGCCCAACGGGCTACCCGCCGTCGGCACGATCACCAAGGAGTCGCTGTTCAGCGCCTCCGAAGGCGCCCGTCGCTTCGGGACGGTGGTCGTCGAATGCTCGTCCTGCGGGGCGCGCACCCGTGTCGGGTGGGGCGAGTTCGCCTGGCGCCACCTGCCGCTCGGCGCGTGGCTCCCCTGGCTGCGGTACTCGCAGTACATGTCGTGCCCCGCCTGCGACCGGCGGACGTGGCTCGGTGTGGCCTGGTTCGCCTGACGATGTTGCGCCGCCCGGGGATGGGACGGCGGGTGCCGGCGTTCCTCCTCGCCGGCCTGCTCCTCACCGCCGCGGCCTGCGGCGGGGGTGGGGGCGGCGGCGGATCGGGCGGGGGCGGCGGCCCGTCCGGCTCGATCGTCATCGGCACCACCGAATCGCTGCAGAACAGCTTCGACCCGGCCCAGGCCTATGACTACCTCGGCTCGGAGATCGTCTTCAACACCGCCGAGACGCTCGTCACCTACGAGCCCAACGCCACCGACCCGTCCCCGAAGCTGGCGGCCTCGATGCCCGACGTGTCGTCCGACGGCCTCACCTACACCTTCATCCTGCGGGCGGGGGTGAAGTTCGCCGACGGCACGCCGTTCAACGCCGCAGCGGTCAAGTTCTCCCTGGAACGGGCCCGCGACTTCGGGGCCAAGGACGCGGAGGCAGCCGGCTTCCTCCTGTCGGAGATCCGCAGCGTCAGCGCCCCGTCCGACGACAAGGTCGTCATCTCGCTGTCGCAGCCGAACGTGACCTTCCTCTCCCGCCTGGCGTACTCGGTGGCCGGCATCGTGAGCCCCAAGGCCTACGCCGCAAACGTCCTCACCGGCGGCGAGGACGGCCCGGCCGTGACGGCGAAGTACAAGACCGACACGATCGTCGGCACCGGGCCGTACCGGCTCGTGGCCTACAAGGAACGGGAGTCCGTCGACCTCGAGGCGAACCCGGACTACTGGGGTCCGGCGCCGAAGACGAAGCGGATCCGGGTGCGCCTCTTCGACAAGTCCTCCGCGCTCAAGCTCGCCCTGCAGAACAACGAGGTGGACGTCGCATTCCGGAGTCTGCAACCCGACGAGAACGCCTTCTTCAAGAACCGGCCCGGCTTCGCCCTGGTGGAGGGGAAGGGTTCGGGCATCCGCTACCTCGTCATCAACGTGACAGCCAAGCCGTGGGACGATCCGAACCTGCGCCGGGCCCTGGCCGCCGCTCTCAACCGCAAGGCGGTCGTCGACGAGGTCTTCAAGGGGTCGGCCACCGCGCTGGCGTCGATGGTGCCGGGCACCTTCCCGACGTCGGAGCCGAAGTGGGAGCAGCTCTACGGCGCCAACGCCCCGGCGCCGACCACCTCGACGAAGGGCGCCCCGGCGCCGACGGGGAAGACGCTGGTCGACAGGTACCTCGCCGCGGCGGGGAAGCCGGCCGGGACGGTGCCGGTCGAGCTGTGGTACAGCCCGACCCACTACGGCGACACGGAAGCGGCCGTCGCCGAAGTGGTCGCCCGGAGCCTGGAGGACACGAAGCGCTTCACGGTCAAGGTCCGCAACGTCGAATGGGCCGAGTACGGCAAGAAGCGCAAGGCGGGGGAGATGCCGGTCTTCCTCATGGGCTGGTTCCCCGACTACCTCGACCCTGACGACTACCTCGAGCCCTTCTCCGACGCGAACATCTTCGACCCGGCCAAGTGGAACGACCCGAAGATGATGGAGCTCGTCCACACGGAGCAGCGGATGCAGGATCCGGACCAGCGGGCCGCCGCCCTGCGGTCGGCCCAGGCCTACATGGCCGACCAGGTGCCGTACATCCCGATCTTCCAGGGCCCCCAGTTCGCGGCCACGTCGGCCAAGGTGAGCGGCGTCGTCCTCGACCCGATCCAGATCTTCCGCTACTGGCTGCTCGAGAAGCGGGGCTGAGCGGTCGCCATTGCGGCGCTACCTGCTGACCCGGCTGGCGCTCACCGCGCCACTGCTGCTGCTCCTGCTCACCGCCACGTTCCTGCTCCTGCGGGTGGCGCCGGGCGACCCCGTCACCGCCACCCTCGGCGACCGGGCCTCCGACGCCCGGGTGGAGGAGCTCCGCCACAGCCTCGGCCTCGACGAGCCGCTATGGCGCCAGTACGGCGCCTACGTCGGCGGCGCCCTCCACGGTGACTTCGGACGGGCCATCACCACCGGCACCCCGGTGTGGGAGACGATCAAGGGGAAGTTCCCGGCCACCCTGGAGCTGACCCTGACGGCCATGCTGGTGGCGGTGACGGTCGGGATCGGCGTGGGCGCCGCCTCGGCCCGTTACCGCGACACCCCCCTCGACGTCGCCGGCCGGGTGCTCGGGATCGTGCTCTACGCCGCGCCCATCTTCTGGCTCGGGATCCTCTTCCAGCTCCTGTTCTCGGTGCACCTCCACTGGCTCCCGACCAGCGGCCGGACCGAAGCCTTCGCCGAACCGCGCCACCTCACCGGCCTGTACACGGTCGACGCCACGCTGACCGGGAATCTCCACGGACTGTGGGAAGCGTTGCGCCACCTGGCCCTGCCGGCGGTGACGCTGGGTCTCGTCATCGGCGGAGTGCTGGTCCGCCTGGTGCGGGTGAACATGCTGCAGGCGCTCCGATCCGACCACGTGGACGCCGCCCGGACCCGGGGCCTGCCGGAGCGCCGCGTCGTGCTCCGCCATGCCCTGCGCAGCGCCCTGGTGCCGGTGGTGGCCGTCGTGGGCCTGCAGTTCGCCCTCCTGCTGTCGGGGGCGGTGCTGACGGAGGCGACGTTCTCCTGGCCGGGGCTCGGCCTTTCGCTCTACAACTTCCTCGGCAACCGGGACTACACCGCCGTCCAGGGACTGGTGACCTTCTACGCCCTGTTCGTGGTGGCCGTCAGCCTGCTGATCGACGTCGTCTCGGCCTGGGTCGACCCGAGGATCCGGTACTCGTGAGCGGGCGGAGCGCGGGAAGCGGCAGCCGGCGGCGCGCCCGGCTGACGGCTCGCTGGCGTCAGGCCGGACGGACCAGCCGCCGATTGCTCATCGCCGGCGCCGTCATCACCGTCGGCTTCGCCCTGGTGGCGCTCCTCGCCCCGCTGCTGGCGCCCTACGGCCAAGCGGCCCACGACGCGCCGCAACTCGCCCACCCCGGCGCGGCGCACCTGTTCGGCACGACCAACCTCCGCTTCGACGTCCTGTCCCGGGTGATCTTCGGCGCCCGCCTGGCCTTCGAGGTCGTGCTGGCGTCAACGGCGTTCGCGCTGGTGCTCGGGGTGCCCCTCGGTCTGGTGTCGGGCTACTCCGGCGGCCGACTCGACCGGGTGCTCGTCCTGGTGATGGACGCCCTCTACGCCTTCCCCAGCCTGCTGCTGGCCATCGTGGCCGCCTTCGCCCTCCAGCGCTGGGTCGGGCCGGGCGTGCCGGCGGCGGCGCTGTCGATCTCGGTCATCTACATCCCCCAGTACTTCCGGGTGGTGCGCAACCACACGCTGGCAGTGCGGGAAGAGCCCTTCGTCGACGCCGCCCGGGCCATGGGTGCCCCCCGCCGCGTGATCATCGTCCGCTACGTGGCGGCCAACGTCCTCCAGTCCGTGCCGGTGATCTTCACCATCAACGCCGCCGACGCCGTGCTGACGCTCGCCGCCCTGGGGTTCCTCGGCTACGGCGTTCCGCTGCGGACGGCCGAGTGGGGGTTCGACATCGGCAACGCCATCAGCGACGTCGGCACCGGTGCCTGGTGGACGTCGCTCTTCCCCGGCCTGGCCATCGTCGGTCTGGTGACCGGGATGTCATTGCTCGGCGAAGGAGTGAACGACGTCCTCAACCCCCGCCTCCGCGCCGCCGGGATGACCTCCGACGTGACCCTCCCGCTCCTCGACCCCGAAGGCGCCCCTCCCCCCGAGGGCTCGGAAGACGGGCCACCGGCTCCCGAAGGCGTCGAGCGCGAACTGTCGCGGTCGATACGGGCCATCGGGTTCGACCCCGCACCCCCGGAGCCACCGGCGGAGGGAGTGCCGGCGCTGCTCGTCGGCGACGTGTCGGTGACGTACCGGAGCGCCCGGGGCCCGGTGCGGGCGGTGGAGGGCGTGACGCTGGCGGTCGGGGCGGGCGAGAGCGTCGGGCTGGTGGGGGAGAGCGGGTGCGGGAAGTCGACGCTGGGGCGGGCCGTTCTCGGGGTGCTGCCGGCAGTGGCGGAGCGAAGCGGCCGGGTCGTGCTCGACGGTGTCGACCTCACCGCCGACGCCGAGGCCTGGCGGCGGGCCCGGGGCGACCGGCTGTCCCTCGTCTTCCAGGATCCGGCCACCCGACTCGATCCGCTGCAGCGGGTGGAGAGCCACTTCGTGGAGCTGATCCGGGCCCACCGCCCCGGGACGTCGAAGGCGGCGGCGGCCCGGCAGGGCCGGGAGACGCTGGCGGCGGTCGGTGTCCCGCCGGACCGGGCCCGGCAGTACCCCCACGAGTTCTCGGGCGGGATGCGTCAGCGGATCATGATCGCCCTGGCGGTGGTGCTCGAACCCCGGGTGCTGGTGGCCGACGAACCGACCACCAGCCTCGACGTGCTGGTCGAGGCCCAGATACTCGACCTGCTCACCGATCTCCGACGCCGCCTCGGGCTCGCCGTCGTGCTCATCACCCACAACCTCGGGATCGTGGCCGAGACCTGCGACCGGGTGGCGGTGATGTACGCCGGGCGCATCGTGGAGGAGGGCCCGGTGGCCGCCGTCTTCGCCGCCCCCCGCCACCCCTACACCCAGGCCCTCCTCGGCGCCGTCATCACGCTGGAGACGCAGGCCCCGGCCGCCGTCCCCGGCTCGCCCCCCGACCTGGCCGGCCCGCTGCCCGGCTGCCCGTTCGCCCCCCGCTGCCCCCTGGCCATGACCACCTGCCACGACGTCGTCCCCGTGTTGACTCCGGCCGGCTCGGCCCACACCGCCGCCTGCCACCTCTATCCCGGCGCCGACCCCGCGCACCCGGCCCAGGCCTGGGAACCCGCCGGCCGCCGGCTCCGCCTCGCCGAGCCCCCGCTGGCCGGAACGTTGCGGTGAGCCGCCGCCCCGTATCGCTTCCGGCGTTCGCTATCCGCTGGATTCCGGCCGATGAACGCCGGTTCGGGGCTCGCCGGCCCGGTGCTGCTTCCGGCGTTCGCTTTCCGCTGTATTCCGGCAGAAGAACGCCGGTTGGGACGGCGGGCGGGTGAGCGGCACAACGCGTCGGAACGGTTCGCCGCTGGTGGCCATCAGCGACCTGGAGGTGCACTTCCCGATCCGGCGAGGGTTCGGGGGCCGCAAGGCGGTCGTCCGGGCGGTGGACGGGGTCAGCCTCGAGGTCCTGGCCGGGGAGACGCTGGGGCTGGTCGGCGAGAGCGGGAGCGGGAAGACGACCCTCGGCCGGGCGATGCTGCGGCTGGTGGAGCCCACGGCGGGCCGGGTCGAGTTCGAGGGGCGCGACATCACCGGCCTCGACGAAAAGCAGCTGCGGCCGTTGCGGCGGCGGATGCAGCCGGTGTTCCAGGACCCGCACGCCGCCCTCAACCCGGCGATGACGATCGGCGACGCCGTCGCCCATCCGCTGCTGATCCAGAGGCTCGCCCCCGACCGGGCGGCGGCCCGGGCCCAGGCGGCGGCGATGCTGGAACGCGTCGGCATCGCCCCCGCCGGACCATTCCTGGACCGGTACCCGGAGGACCTCTCCGGTGGCCAGAAGCAGCGGATCGTGCTGGCCCGGGCGCTGGTCACCGGCCCCAGCCTGGTGGTGGCCGACGAACCGGTGGCGATGCTCGACATGAGCGTCCGGGCCCTCGTACTCGACCTGATGGCCGGGCTGCAACGCGAGCTCGGTCTCACCTACGTCCTCATCACCCACGACCTCGCCACCGCCCGCCTCCTCTGCGACCGGGTGGCGGTGATGTACCTCGGCCGGGTGGTCGAGATCGGCCCGGCCGACAGGGTGCTGACCGAGCCCCGCCACCCCTACACCAGGGCGCTGCTCGACGCCGTCCCCCGGGTCGACCCGGCGGCGGCCGGCCGGGCCCGGCCCGTCCTGCCCGGCGAGGTCCCCGACGCCACCCGGATCCCCGGGGGCTGCCGCTTCCATCCCCGCTGCCCCGAAGCATTCGCCCCCTGCGGGCCTGACGGGATCGATCCGGCCCTCGGGACGGTGACCGCAGCCGGGCCGGGGCGGACGGTGGAGGTCGCCTGCCACCTCTGGAACCCGCCGACGCCCTCCGACCGGTCCTGAGGCGCGGCAGCCCGATTCCGGCGTTCATTTTGGACGGGCGGGTGTCCGAAAAGAACGCCGGTTCGGCGCGTCAGGGCGCGAGGGCCGCGGTCACCGCCGCCACCAGGTCGACGGCGGCGAAGGGCTTCGGCAGCCGGGCGACGAGGCCGGGCCGGTCGACGCCGGCCGAGGACGAGACGACGACGACGGGGACGGCGCTGGCGGCGGCCAGAACGGGCCAGCCGTCGTGGAGGGGCATCGCCGGGTCGAGGACGACGACGTCGAAGCCACCGCCGGCCAGGAGTTCGAGGGCCCGTTCTCCGTCGGCGGCCAGCACGCAGTCGTGGCCGGCGTCGACCAGGGCGGCCCGGGCGGCCAGCAGGGCATCGGGCTGGTCATCGACAACGAGGATGCGGGCCATCGGCCTACGAGGCGACGACGGCCACACCGTCGCCCTCCCGGATGCCGCCCACCTCCCAGGCGTCGTGGCCGGCGGCGGCCAGTGACGCCAGCGCCGCCGCCACGGCGCCGTCGGGCACCACGGCCAGCATCCCGAGCCCGAGGTTGAAGACCCGGACCATCTCCCCGTCGGCCACTCCACCGGCGTCGGCCACGACCGAGAAGATCCGGGGCTCGGGCCATGCCCCCCGGCGGACCTCGGCCCCGAGCCCGGCCGGGAGCACCCGGGACAGGTTGCCGGGGATGCCACCGCCCGTCACATGGGCGAAGGCGTGGACCTCGACCTCCGCCGAGAGACGGCGGAGCGCCGGCGAGTAGATCACGCTGGGCCGGATCAGTTCGTCGGCCAGGGTCACGTCGGCGCCCGGCCAGGCGGGGTCGTCGAGCCGGCGGTCACCCGGTTCGACCAGCACCTTCCGGGCCAGGGAGTACCCGTTGGAGCGGAGGCCGGGGCTGGCGATGCCCACCACCCGGTCGCCGGCCCGCACCCCGGACGGCAACCGCCGGTCGGCCTCGACGGCACCGACGGCGAAGCCGACGAGGTCGAAGTGCCCGGGCTCCATCAGCCCCGAGTGCTCGGAGATCTCGCCGCCGACGAGGGCGCACCCTGCCTGCCGGCAGCCGGCCGCGACCCCGGAGACGAGGGCCTCGATCAGGGTCGGGTCGTTGCGTCCGACCGAGATGTAGTCGAGGAAGAACAGCGGCTCCGCTCCGCACACGGCCAGGTCGTCGACCGACATGGCCACGCAGTCGAGGCCGATCGTGTCGTAGCGACCGGTCAGCCGG
>JAUZEY010000425.1 GCA_030838785.1 Actinomycetota bacterium
ACCGACGTCGCCGGGGAGACCCGCAAGCCGCTCAGCATGGGCCTCTACCACCCCGCCGTCACCACCACGGGCGAGAACGTCGTGTCGACCCGGTCGAACACCACGATCACCCCGCTCACCTCGGGCCCGGAGGACATCAAGAACATCCCGCCGGAGCAGATCCCCTACTACCACACGCTGTCGGGCACCTCGATGGCCTCGCCGGAGACCGCGGGCATCGTCGCCCTGATCCTCGAGGCGGACCCGGCCCTCACGCCGGCCCAGGTCCGCATGGTGCTCCAGATCACGGCCCGGCCCATCGCCGGGACGCCGTTCTGGAAGCAGGGCTACGGGTACGTCGACGCCTCCGGCGCCGTCGACCTGGCCCAGAGCCTGAAGGGCAGGTCGCCGGCCGAAATCGAGTCGGCGCTGGAAGGCAAGCAGGCCGCCAGGGATCAGGCCGTCCTCGACGGCCTGGCCCACCCCACCCACAGCTACGGCTACACCGAGCGGGCGCCGCTCCTGATCGGCAAGCTCACCCACACGGTGGAGGTCGCCCCGGGCAGCGAGCGGGTCAAGGTGATCAGCAACGGTGGGTCCCTGCCGTTCGTCGGCGTGACCTCCTACGACATCACCGTCAAGGACGCCTCGGGCAAGGAGGTCGGCACGACCTCGGCGTCGGCCGCCTCCGGGACGACGGCCCTCGACCTCGACCTCCGCAAGCTCGACACCGACGAGGCCAAGGCCGCGAAGCGCTTCACCGACCTGGCCTTCGGCAAGTGGACGGTCGAGGTCGGCGCCGTGGGAACGCTGGTCCCGCCGATGGACACCGGCCAGGTCGACGACGCGGCCGAGAAGCGGTTCGTCACCACCCTCATCTCGGTCTTCGGCGCCCAGCCCCGGCCGTGCTCGACGGTGGCGCAGTTCGCGCCCGGCGCCCAGAAGGACTACCGCTTCCAGGACGACAAGGCCCCCGCCGTGGCCGTGTTCCCCGCCGACCCCCAGTTCACCTACGTCGGGCCGCTGCCGGACGGCGCGCTCGGCAACCGGGGCCCGGAACGGAAGCTGGCCGCCACCTTCGGCCAGGCGACCACCACCGGGAAGGAGCCGCTGTTCACCACGGCCCCCCTCGCCGAGCCGATGACCGTCGGCGGCGCTGGTGAGGTCCGGGCCTTCCTCCAGGGGCCGAGCGAGGCCGTGGCCGGGCTCCTCCAGGCTGATCTCATCGACGTCGACAACGAGGGCGGAGTGGCCCTCATCGGCTCCAGCCCGAAGGACGTGGCGGCCAAGGCCTCGAGCACGACGCCGACCGAGACGAAGGTGCCGATCCCCATCGCCGCCCCCCACACCGTGGCGGTCGGCCACCGGATCGGCGTGCGCATGCGGCTCACCTTCGTGGGGACGTCCGGGCACACCCTCTTCTACGACTCGACCCGGTACCCGTCCGGCGTGTCGATCCAGACCGGCCAGGTCATCACCCACGAGGATTGCCCGCACCTGATCGGCACCGGCCCCGCGCCGGTCGGCAACAGCGGCTCCGGACCGTCGGCGAACCCGCCCGCCACCGACCCGCCGACAACCGCCCCGCCGGCCCTGGTGCCGGGCCTCCCGGCCGTGCTGCCGGCCCTTCCGGCGCTACCCGGCGCCGTGGCGCCGCTGCCCGCGCTACACGATCTTCCGCCGCTGGACCAGGTCGGCCAGAAAGGCCCTGAACTCCTCCCCGAGGTCGGGGCGGTCAAGGGCCAGCTCCACGGTCGCCCGGAGAAAGTCGATCTTCTTCCCGATGTCGTAGCGCCCGGACTCGAAGGTGTAACCGAAGACCGTCTGCGACTCTAGGAGCAGGCTGATGGCGTCGGTCAGCTGCAGCTCGCCGCCGGCGCCGGGCGTGATCCGGTCGAGGGCGTCGAAGATCTCCGGCGTGAACACGTAGCGGCCGATGACGGCCAGGTTCGACGGGGCGTCCTCCGGCTTGGGTTTCTCCACGATCGACCGGATGCGGACGAGGTCCTCTTCCACGGCCTCGGGGCTGATGCACCCGTAGTTCTTGATGTCCTCGCGGGCCACTTCGAGGACGGCCACCACCGACCGTCCGTAGCGCTCGTAACAGTCCAGCATGGACCGGAGCAGCCTGGAGTCGTCGACCATGATGTCGTCGCCGAGGAGGACGGCGAACGGCTCCGACCCGACATGCTGTCGAGCCACGGAGACGGCATGACCCAGGCCGAGCGGGTCGCGCTGGCGGATGTAGTGGATGTCGGCCATCTCCGAGATGGCCTGCACCTGCTCGAGCTCCTCGTTCTTCTTCCCCTCCTCGAGGTAGAACTCGAGCTCGAAGTTGCGGTCGAAGTGGTCTTCGATGGCCCGCTTCCCCCGGCCGGTGATCACGAGGATGTCGGTGATCCCGGCGCCGACGGCCTCTTCCACCACGTACTGGATGGTGGGCTTGTCGATGACCGGCAGCATCTCCTTCGGCTGGCTCTTGGTGGCCGGGAGGAACCTCGTCCCCAGGCCTGCCGCAGGAATGACCGCCTTGCGGACCTTGGTCATGGGCGAACCTTCGTCATGTTGTCTCCGGGGGGCTGGTGGAGCTCCCAAATGTCAGCCGGTGCTCCGCATCATCGGGTGGGCCTCCTCGATCCGGTTGCGACCGTTCTCCTTGGCCCGCTTCAGGGCCTCCTGGGCCCCGGCCAGGAGTGTCCGGACGCTAGTCCCGCTGTGGGGATACGAGGCAACGCCCAGCGACAGCGTCACGGTCCGGGTCTTCCCGTTGTGCTCGACGGGCTCCTCGCACATCGCCCGGCGGACCTTCTCGGCCAGGATCCGGGCCCCGGCCAGGTCGGTCTCGGGCAGGAGGAGGACGAACTCCTCCCCGCCGTAGCGGGCCACGACGTCGATCTCCCGGGTGGCGGCCGACAGCCGCTGGGCCACCTCGACCAGCACGGCGTCGCCGCCCAGGTGCTGCCACTCCGTGTTGACGTTCTTGAACAGGTCGACGTCGCAGAACACGACTCCGATCGGGCGGCCGAAGCGGATGGCCCGCTCCAGTTCCTCCTGGCAGCGCAGGTCGAGCTGGCGGCGGTTCCAGAGGCCGGTCAGGCCGTCGGTGATCGAGAGGCGCCGGGCCTCCTCGTGGAGCGAGACGTTGTCGACCGCCGTGCCGGCCTGGGCCACCAGGGTGACGAGGGCCTCGACGTCGTCGTCGCCGAACGTCCCGCCGGTGGTGTGGCCGTAGACGGCGACGACGCCGAGCAGCTGGCCCCGGCTCGAGAACGGGACGGCCATGGCCGTGCCCACCTCGGGTTCGGGGAACACCGGAGCCGCAGCCGTGCCGGGGTAGCGGAGCGGGGACCGGCCTTCGGCCGAGGCGCCGGCCAGGCCCGTCCCCAGCGGGAGGGTGAGCTCGGGGGCGTCGGGACCCACCCCCGACCGGGCCAGGAGCACCTTCCGGGCCGGGATGTACTCGTAGAAGATGCCGCGTTGGGCCCCGACGGCGAGCTGGGCGGTCTCCGACACCGCCTCCAGGATCTTCTCCCGGTCGTGCGTGGCGGCCAGGGTCTCGCCGAGCCGGGCGATGGCCCGCCGGAAGGCCTGCTGGGAGGTCTCGAGGTCGCGGGCGGTGCCGTGGAGCTGCTCGCCGAGCCAGGCCTCGACCCGCCGGGCCGATCGCCAGGTGGCCAGCCCGCAGGCCGCCGCCATCACGGCCCCGACCGCGGCCAGGACGGCGATCCCGACCAGGTTTCCGGCCGCCACGGCGATGACGGCCACGACCAGCAGCCAGCCGGCCGCGACGGCGAGCGCCACGGCAAGCGAGCGCGTGAAGGGAGGCGGCGGCCGCATGGTGCGCCCCATTCCGACACCTTGGGGTCGCTCTGTCAATCCGGAGCCGGGAGCCCGGGGGCCCGGGGGGAACCCCCGAAAAGATATGATTAGCAGTCAGAGCTACCGAGTGCTAACCACCGAGGTTTCCATGCCCACCTACGAGTACCGCTGCACCAACTGTGACGAGCACCTCGAGGTGGTCCAGTCGTTCTCCGACGACCCCCTGACCGAGTGCCCGAAGTGTGGCGGGCCGCTGCGGAAGGTTTTCTCGCCGGTGGGCATCGTCTTCAAGGGCAGCGGCTTCTACAAGACCGACAGCCGGGGGTCGGGGAAGAAGGCCAGGGAGAAGGAGACGAGTTCGTCCTCGTCGTCTGACTCGTCCTCCGACTCGTCATCGTCAAAGTCGGACTCGTCGTCCAAGTCGGACTCGTCATCGTCGAAGTCCGACTCCTCGTCGTCGAAGTCCGACTCCTCGTCGTCCAGTTCCTCCTCGGACTCGAAAACCTCGAAGACGGACAGCAAGATCGCGTGAGCACCGGCTCGGCCTCCCACCAGGCCGAGATCGGCGTGTTCGGCGGCTCCGGCTTCTACTCCTTCCTCGACGACGCGGTCGAGGTCAACCTCGACACGCCCTACGGGCCGCCGTCGGCGCCCGTCACCATCGGCGACGTCGGGGGCCGGAGGGTGGCCTTCCTGCCCCGCCACGGCCGCCGCCACGAGCTGCCGCCCCACCGCATCAACTACCGGGCCAACCTGTGGGCCATGCGGCAGGTGGGCGTCACCCGCCTCATCGGGCCCTGCGCCGCCGGGTCGCTCCAGCCGGCGGTGGCGCCGGGCGACTTCGTCGTCCCCGACCAGCTCGTCGACCGGACGTGGGGCCGGGCCGACACGTTCTACGAGGGCCCGGTGGCCCACCACGTCTCCTATGCCGACCCCTACTGCGCCGAGCTGTCGGCGGTGGCGGTGGAGTCGGCCCGGGCGGCGGGGATCACGGTCCACCCTTCCGGCACGGTCATCGTGATCCAGGGGCCCCGGTTCTCGACCCGGGCGGAGTCCCGCTGGTACCGCAGCCAGGGGTTCGAGGTCATCAACATGACGCAGTACCCGGAGGCCTACCTGGCCCGGGAGCTGGGGATCTGCTACGCCGCCATCGCCCTCATCACCGACTACGACACCGGGGTCGAGGGGCCCGGGGCGGAAGCGGAGGCTGTGACCCAGGCCGAGGTGTTCGAGTTCTTCAAGTCGAACCTCGACCGGGTCCGGGCGCTGCTCTTCGACGTCGTCGCCGCCGTCCCGGAGAAGCGTTCCTGCCAGTGCGGCGAAGCT
>JAUZEY010000488.1 GCA_030838785.1 Actinomycetota bacterium
GGCGGCAGTGACGCCGGCCACCGCCTGGGCCGCCTGGGCCAGGCCGGCGCCGTCCCGGAGCACCCCGGCGAAGGTTGTCATGTCCCGTTGGAGCCGGTCCCGGAGCCCCGCCACCAACCGGCGTTCACCTGCCGGGCTATCGGCGGAGAAGGAACGCCGGTTCGCGGAGCCCGCCAACCGGCGTTCATCTGCCGGGCTATCGGCGGAAAAGGAACGCCGGTTCGTGGGGGCGGGCGCGTCGTCGAGGGGGAAGCCGCGCATGGCGCCCGTGGGCTCGGGGCCGACGCGGCCCGCGGCGATGGCGACTCCGACCCGGTGGCCGAAGACCAGGCCTTCGAGGAGAGAGTTGGAGGCGAGGCGGTTGGCGCCGTGGATGCCGGTGCAGGCGACCTCGCCGCAGGCCCACAGGCCGGGCAGGGTGGCGGCGCCGTCGACGTCGGTGAGGACGCCGCCGCAGAGGTAGTGGGCGGCGGGAGCGACCGGGAGCCAGTCCCGGGTGGGATCGAGGCCGGCGTCGCGGCAGTGGGCCCAGATCGTGGGAAAGCGGGACGGGAAGTCCTCGATCGAGGTGGCGTCGAGCCAGAGGTGGTCGAGGCCCCGCTCAACGAGGCGGCGGGCGACGGCCCGGGACACGACGTCCCGGGGGGCGAGATCGGCCAGCGGATGGTCGCCGGCCATGAATGCCACACCATGCTCGTCTCGCAGCAGTGCGCCCTCGCCCCGCAGCGCCTCCGACAGCAGGGGCCGGGGCATGGCCGGGTGATGCAGGGCGGTGGGATGGAACTGGATGAACTCCACGTCGGCCACGGCCGCCCCGGCGGCGAGCGCCATGGCGACACCGTCGCCGGTCGACAGCGCCGGGTTGGTGGTCACGGAGTACAGCTGTCCCGCCCCGCCACAGGCCAGGACGACATGCCGCGCCCGGACCAGCACCGGGCCGCCGCCCGCCGGGAACCCGGCGCCGCCGGAAGTCGCCCCGGCGGGGTACGAAGAGGCCCTCGCCGGAGAGGCCGGAAGGCCGGACGAGGCGGCGTCGCCGGGCGGGACGGCCCAGACGCCGGCGGCCCGGCCGGCTTCGGTGTGGATGGACAGAGCCAGCCAGCCCTCGTGGACGGAGACGCCGCGATGCCGAACGGTGGCGGCGACCAGGGCCCGCTCGACTTCGTGGCCGGTGGCGTCGCCGCCGGCGTGGACCACCCGGGCGAGCGAGTGGCCGCCTTCGCGGGCCAGGGCCAGGGGGGCGCCCGCACCGCCGGCGCCCGTCCGGTCGAAGGAGGCGCCCAGCGCCATCAGCTCCCGGAGCCGGTCCGGCCCCTCCCCGACGAGGACGCGCACGGCCTCCGGGTCGCACAGCCCGCCACCGGCCGACAGGGTGTCGGAGAAGTGCAGCGCCGGCGAGTCGCCCGGCGACAGCGCGGCCGCCACGCCGCCCTGGGCGTAACGGGTGGCCGACGCCGCCAACTCCCCCTTCGTCAGGATCGTGACCGAGTGCCCGGCCTCGGCGGCGATGCGGGCGGCCGTGAGACCGGCCACGCCCGAGCCGAGGACGAGGACGTCCGTCAAGTCAACTCGGCGAAGTCGAACGGGCCGTCGGGACCCGTCACGGTGGGGTCGGGCACGGGCCGGTTGCGGTCGTCGACGTGGACGATCGTCGGGGCGAAGCCTTCCAGTTCGGCGGCCTCGTAGTCGGCGTAGGTGATCACGATCACGCGGTCGCCGGGCTGCACCAGGCGGGCGGCGGCGCCGTTGAGGGTGACCTCGCCCGGCCCGCCGACGATGGCGTAGGTCTCGAACCGGGCGCCGTTGTCGATGTCGAGGACGGCGACCTTCTCCCACTCGAGGATGTCGGCCAGCTCCATCAGGGCGGGGTCGAGGGAGATCGAGCCGACGTAGTTGAGGTCGGCCCCGGTCACCCTCGCCCGGTGGATCTTCGACTTCATCATCGTGCGGCGCACAGACCCTCCCCGGTGGGGGCCACGGTGACACCGAGGTCGACGCCAGCCCCCCGGGCGTCGACATTGATTGTCATGTTGTCGATCAGGCGGACGGCGCCCACGCGAGCGGCCACCGCCACCAGCACGTCTCCGTCCAGCACCTCGAGCGGCGCCAGCGTGTCGGCCGCCACCACCTCGGCGTACTCCAGCCGCACCAGCGGCTCGGTGGTCAGCACGTTGGCCACCACCCGGCGCAGCGTGGCGGCGTCGCGCTCGCCGGCCACCACGACCTCGGCGCCCGTCTGCAGCCCCCGGTAGATCACCGTGGCCGCCTCCCGTTCGGCCGGCGACAGGTTGCGGTTGCGGCTCGACATCGCCAGCCCGTCGGCCTCCCGCACCAGCGGGCAGCCCACGACCTCCACCGGGAGGAACAGGTCGGTGACCAGGCGCCGGACGACGGCCAACTGCTGGGCGTCCTTCTTGCCGAAGTAGGCGGTGGACGGGCCCACGATGCCGAACAGCTTCGCCACCACCGTGGTGACCCCGTCGAAGTGACCGGGCCGGGCGCTGCCGCACAGCCCGCCGGTCAACCCCGCCACGGAGACGGTGGTGAGGGGCGGTGCCCCATCCGGAGAGAAATCTGTGCCGGGGTACATCTCCCCCACCGGCGGGGCGAAGACGAGGTCGACGCCCTCGGCGGCCGCGGCGGCGAGATCGCCGGCCAGGTCCCGGGGGTAGCGCTCGAGATCCTCGGCCGGCCCGAACTGGAGCGGGTTGACGAACAGCGAGACCACGACGACGTCGTGCCTCGCCCGGGCGGCCCGCATCAGCGAGCGGTGCCCGTCGTGGAAGGCCCCCATCGTCGGGACGAACCCGACCGTGCGGCCCTGCGCCCGGGCGGCGTCGAGTCGCGCCCGCAGGTCCGCAACGCTCTCAAGGAGCACAGGGGGCTCGACGACCATGGGGCCCTGGGAAGCCGAGAGATCCAACGCGGCTACGACCTTTCGTTCCAGCCCCTCTCGGGGTGCCGGACTACTCAGGCGGTGGGGACGACAGCCGTAATTGTAGGGCGCAGCGACGCACACCCTGCCAACCGGCGCTGGGGGCCACCACCAATTCGGGGGCGACGTCCGCCAAGGGCGCCAGCACGAAGGCCCGCTGGTGGATCCGGGGGTGGGGAACGACGAGGTCGGGCTCGTCGATCCGCTCGTCGCCGACCAGGAGGATGTCGACGTCGAGCGGCCGGGGGCCCCAGCGGCGGGTCGCGGCCTCCTCGGGGGCCACCCCCGGCCCCGGGGGTGGCTCCCGTCCGGCTTCCGCCTCCAGGGCCTTGCCCACCCCGAGCAGGTCCCGGAGCGACAGGGCCGTCTCGACCGCCACTACGGCGTTGAGGTAGTCCGGCTGGGGCGGCCCCCCGACCGGCTCCGTCTCGTAGACGGGCGAGATCGCCACCACCCGTCCAGCCCGGGCGGCCAGCCCGTCGACGGCCGACTGGAGGTTGGCGGCCCGGTCGCCGACGTTGGAGCCCAGCCCCAGATAGGCCCGCCGGGGGGCACCCACTACCGCTCGATCCGCACGGCGACGTGGTCGACGTAGACGGGCACCGGTGGCCGCAGCTTCTTCACCGTGACGACCACCGCCCCCACCCGGGGATCGGTGCGGCAGGCGGCGGCGATCCTGGTCGCCAGCGCCTCGAGGAGCGAGAGGCCCCCGGCCTCCACGATCGACACGACCCGGGCGGCCAGCCCGTCGTAGTCGATCGTGTCGGACAGGACGTCGCTGCGGCCGGCCGGAGCAAGGTCGACCGACAGCTCCACGTCGACCTCGAACGGCTGTGGCCGGGTCTGTTCCTCGGGCAGGACGCCGTGGCAGCCGAGGGCCCGGATACCCGACAGGATGATCGTGTCCATCGGGCCGCGCAGCCTACTTTTACTCGTGGGCCGTCACCGGGGCCCGAACCGGATGACGGCCTTGCTGAGGGGGACGAGATCCCGCCGGTACTGGCGGTGGACGTCGGCCACGGCCTGGTCGGCTTCCCGGCGGAGCTCGGCGATCTCGCCGTGGAGACGACCGATCTCGTCCCGGGCGCAGTCGATCTCCTCCTCCAGGGCGATGATCCGCTTGACCCCGGCCAGGCTCACGCCCTCGGTGGTCAGCTCCTGGATCCGCTGGAGGCGGTGGATGTCGCGGTCGGAGTAGCGCCGGGAACGGCCGACCGTCCGTTGCGGCTCGACCAGCCCCTTGCGCTCGTAGATCCGCAGGGTCTGGGGATGGACCCCGGCGAGTTCGGCCGCGACCGAGATGACGTAGAGCGCCCGCTCGTCCCTACGACCCGAAGATACGGGGCCGCCGCCGCTCGTCCTGTCGCCGTCGTTGGCCATGGCTGTCACACCCCTAAGTGCGATCGTGGGTTGGCGGACTCCGTGGCAGCCAGCGTCTCGACCGCCTGGCGCTGCTCGTCGGAGAGGCTCTGGGGGACGACGACGTCGACCGTGACCAGCAGGTCGCCGGAGCCGGCGTTGGCCTTGGGCATGCCGCGGCCGCGGACGCGCAGCGTCTTCCCGGACGCCGTCCCGGGCGGGATGCGGACGGTCACGGAGCCGTCGAGCGTGGGGACCTTCACCTCGGCGCCGAGGGCGGCCTCGGAGAACGTCACCGGGACCCGCAGCGACAGGTCGTCGCCCCGGCGCCCGAAGAGGGGGTGGGGCGCCACGTGCACGGTGACGTACAGGTCGCCGGGCGGGCCGCCGTTGCTACCGGGCGTACCCTTGCCCTTCACCCGGACGCGCTGCCCGTCGGCCACGCCGACCGGGATGCGGACCTTGACCTCCCGGGTGCGGGTCTCGGCCCCGCCGCCGCCGCACGTGGGGCACGGCTTCTCCACCACCCGCCCGCTCCCGCCGCAGCGGGGGCAGATCTGGGAGAAGGAGAACGGGCCCTGGTCGACGGCCAGCGTGCCCGTCCCGTTGCACTGCGGGCAGGTCTGGGGGACGGTGCCGGGGGCGGCGCCCGTCCCGCCACAGGTGTGGCAGGGAGCGGCCCCGGTCAGCTGGACGGCGATGGTGGCGCCCCGCACGGCGTCGTCGAAGGCCAGGTGGACCTCGGCCTCGAGGTCGCCGCCCCGGCGGGGACCGGCCCCGGGCTGGCGGGTCGTCTGGCCCCGCCGGCCCCGGCCGCCGAAGATGTTGCCGAGGATGTCGCCGAGACCGCCGATGTCGCCGGTCTCGAAATGGATGTTGCCGTCGCCGCCGGGGAAGCCGCCGCCCGGCCCACCGGCACCGCCGAAGCCACCGGCACCGGCGAACGGGTTGGCGCCCGACCCGGCCATGGACCGGACCTCGTCGTACTCCTTGCGCTTGGCGGCGTCACCGAGGACGTCGTAGGCGGCCGAGACCTCCTTGAACTTCTCCTCCGCCTCTTTTTTCCCGGCGTTGGCATCAGGGTGGTGCTGCTTGGCCAGCTTCCGGTAGGCGCGCGTGATCTCCTTCTCGGTCGCCCCTTTCGGGAGGCCGAGCACGGCGTAGTAGTCCTTCTCGAACCACTCCCGCTGAGGAGCCATGGCCTACGTAGCCACCTTCACCATTGCCGGGCGCAGCACCCGACCCTTGAGGCGGTACCCGGCCCGCACGACATCGCGCACCCCCGGCTCGCCGCCTTCGCCTTCCACGTGCATGACCGCCTCGTGCTCCTCGGGGTCGAACGGCTTCCCGAGGGCCTCGATGCGTTCCAATCCCGCCTTCTCCAGTGCTCCCAACAACTCGCCGTAGACGAGCTCGACCCCCTTGCGCAGCCGCTCGGCGTCGGTGCCGGCACTGCCGAGGGCCAGCTCGAAGGCGTCGAGGACGGGCAACAGCTGCTCGATCAGGCCGGCGGTGGCCCGCTCGAGGTGGGCGGTCTGGTCCCGCAGCATCCGCTTGCGGTAGTTGTCGAACTCCGCCTGGGTGCGCTGCAGGTGGGCCAGGTACTCATCCCGCTCGGCCGTGAGCCGGGCGAGCGCGTCGCCGCCGGGATCGATCACGATCTCGATCTCGGTCTCGGTCTCGGTCTCGTCGAGCAGCTCGCCCTCCGCCACGTCGCCTGAATCCATCTCGTCCGGGGCGGTATGGGCGAGCTCCTCGATCGGGTCCTGGGAGGGGACGGTGTCCGGAGAGCCGTCCCCGCCCAACTCGTGGGTCGGCATGGGGTTACGCCCCCCGGCCCTCGTCGACGATCTCGGCGTCGGCCACCTCTTCCTCGGCCCCCGAATCACCGGCCGCCGAACCGTCGCCGGGAGCGCCGCCGCTACCGCCGGCACCGCCCTGGGCGGTGGCCGCCGCCTGCTGGTAGAGGCGGGAGGCGAAGTTCTGGCTGGCCGAGATCAGGCTCTCGTGGGCCTTCTTGATGGCGTCGAGGTCCGTGCCGGCGATCGCTTCCTTCACCGCCTTGAGCGCGTCCTCGATGGCCGTGCGGTCCTCCGGCGTGGCCTTCTCGCCCTGCTCCTTCAGCAGCTTCTCGGTCTGGTAGACGAGCGTGTCGGCGTTGTTGCGGACCTCGGCCTCCTCGCGGCGCTTGCGGTCCTCCTCGGCGTGGGACTCGGCCTCCCGCATCATGCGGTCGATCTCGTCCCGGTTGAGGGCCGACTGGCCGGTGATCGTCATCGACTGCTCCTTGCCCGTGGCCCGGTCCTTGGCCGAGACGTGCACGATGCCGTTGGCGTCGATGTCGAACACCACTTCGATCTGGGGCACGCCCCGCGGGGCGGGCGGCAGGTCGACGAGCTGGAACTTGCCCAGCGTCTTGTTGCGGTAGGCCATGTCGGACTCGCCCTGGAGGACGTGGATCTCGACCGAGGGCTGCCCGTCCTCGGCGGTGGTGAAGACCTCCGACCGCTTGGTCGGGATCGTCGTGTTCCGCTCGATGAGCTTGGTCATGATCTGGCCCTTGGTCTCGATGCCGAGGGACAGCGGCGTGACGTCGAGGAGGAGGATGTCCTTCACCTCGCCCTTGAGCACACCGGCCTGGATAGCGGCGCCGACGGCCACGACCTCGTCGGGGTTCACGCCCTTGTGGGGCTCCTTGCCGGTCATCTCGGTCACCAGCTGCTGGACGGCCGGCATCCGGGTGGAGCCGCCGACCAGGATCACGTGGTGGATGGCCGACTTGTCGAGGCCGGAGTCCCGGATGGCCTGCTCGAACGGGCCCTTGCAGGCCTCGAGGAGGTCGGCCGTGAGCTCCTGGAACTTCGACCGGGTGAGCTTGGACTCCAGGTGCAGCGGGCCCTCGGGCGTGGCCGTCACGAACGGCAGGTTGATGGTCGTCTCCTGCGTCGCGGACAGCTCGATCTTGGCCTTCTCGGCCGCTTCCTTGAGCCGCTGGAGGGCCATCTTGTCCTTGCCCAGGTCGATGCCGTGGGCATTCTTGAACTCGCTGACGAGCCAGTCGATCACGCGCTGGTCCCAGTCGTCACCGCCGAGGTGGGTGTTGCCCGCCGTCGACTTGACCTCGAACACGCCCTCGCCGATGTCGAGGACCGACACGTCGAACGTGCCGCCGCCGAGGTCGAAGACCAGGATCGTCTGGTCGGTCTCCTTGTCGAGCCCGTAGGCCAGGGCGGCGGCGGTGGGCTCGTTGATGATCCGGGCGACGTCCAGGCCGGCGAGGCGGCCGGCCTCGATGGTCGCCTTGCGCTGGGGGTCGGCGAAGTAGGCGGGCACGGTGATCACGGCGTGCCCGACCGGGGCGCCGAGCCGGGCCTCGGCGTCCCCCTTGAGCCGCCCGAGGACCATCGCCGAGAGGT
>JAUZEY010000544.1 GCA_030838785.1 Actinomycetota bacterium
CCCCCGGCGCGGCGCCCAGAGCCGCCAGCACGTGGCGTCGACGCCGGATCATGTCCCGCTTGTGTTACGCCTTTTCGAGACTCTTAGCCGTCGCGGCTTCGAAGGAGAGCTGGCTCATCGCCGGCGACTGTAGCCACCGCCGGGTCCGTCACCGCTGCAGCCGCGTCCCGCACCTGGGGCCGGGAGTCGGGGCCGACACCGGAAAAAAGTGCGGCAACGGCGTCCGCCGGCGTCGCCGGGGTCGTCCCGGGCCCACTCGGCACCGGTCCCGCCTGGAACGGTTCGGCCGGGAACGGTTCGGCCGGGAACGGGTCGGCCGGGAACGGGTCGGCCGGCAGCAGCGTCGGATCGGCGAACAGTGACTGCAGCGGGTGGGCCGGTCGCCCGGGCCGTTTCACGGGACCGCTCGGGGACGGAACCAGCGAGCGCAACGGCCCCGGATCCGACGTGGTGCGCACCGGCCGTGGCAACGACGGACGGTCGCTCGACCGGGCGGCGGCCGCTGCGTCCCGCAGCGCGCTCGGCCCCCCGACGCGGGTGTCGCGGTCAGTATTCGACGGTGCGGCGTGGGCCGGCGTCGCCTCGGTGCGGGCCTGGTGCGGCGCCCAGTCGGCGGGAACGGCGTTGCCCAGCAAGGTCTTCAGGGCGATCGGGTTGGCCGCCGGTCCCGACGGTCCGCGGCCCGTCGCCGCCACGACCGACGTCGCCATTGCCGGCGGGGCGGCGGAGGCCGTACCGGACTGCGCCGCGACAACCGGCGGCCCGACGGCTGCTGCGGCCGGCGGCGCGTCGGCGAACGGCGCAAGGCCGGGAAGCACCGACGCCGCCACCACGACGACACCCGCCGCGACCGACAGCACCCTGGCCATGGCCTGTTCGCCGGACCCCGGCAGCGACGTCGACATCCACTGCGCCACCCGGGACGCGAGGCCACTCACCCCCGAATCGGTCATAGCGGTGGTGGACAAGCCGTCGGTCATGCCCCGATCCCGGCTGCCCCCGACGCCGAGCCGGGCGAGGTGGAACCCGAGGAGCCCGCAGCCGAAGGCGGAACCGCCCGACCGTTCGTACTCCCGGCGCAGCGCAGCCCGGGCCCGGAAGACGAGCGTCTCGGTGGCCGGCATGGAGAGGCCCATGACGGCCCCGATCTCCTTGTAGGAGAAACCGAGGACCTCCCGCAGGTAGAGCACTTCCCGGTGCCGGCCGGCCAGGCGGGGCCACGCCTCGGCCAGGGCGGGGTCGAGGGCGAAGGGGTCGGCGCCGGGTGCGGGCCGCTCGGGCAGTTCCCCCGGGAGCTCGGGACGCCGCTTGCGCTGCTCGTCGACACAGGTGTTGCGGGCGACCACCGTCAGCCAGGGCCGGAGCCGCAGCGGCCGCCCGTCGCGCCGGGCGGCGGCGTGGAGCTTGAGCAGGCTCTCCTGCGCCGCGTCCTCCGCGGCGTGGGCGTCATGGCCGAGCAGGCGGGTGCAGAGGCGTACGAGCCAGGGACGGTGCCGGTCGACCAGCGCCCGGAAGGCGAGTTCGTCCCCTTCCCGCAGACGGGCCAGCAGCTCGTCGTCATCGGCGGTGGCGAGCGATGCGAGGGCCGAGCCGGCGCGACGACCAGGGCTTTCGCCCTGGATCATCACCATTTGCTCCTCCTCGTCGTCATCGCAGTGCCGCCGCGGGACCTTCGCCGCGGGTTGAATTTCGGCCCAGCCGCCTTGTCCCCCTCTCCATCCGGACAATTTCCGGCAAACCTGGCGGGCATCACGGGCGGACGAAAAAATTCGAATGTCCCGGCGCGGACACCGCAAGAAATCGGCCCTCCCGTTCCGTTCTGTGGTCACCCGCCACGAACTCCCGCTCACTCCCCCGCCTCGCGACACCGCAGAGCGAGAAAGGAACACCCGATGTCCACACGCCCCCTTCGCCGCCGCCGTCAGCTCGGCACCCTCCTGGCCGGTTTCTGCGTCGTCGCCAGCTCCGTTGGCAGCGCCGCTCTGGCCGGCTCCGGTTCCAGCTCCGGCGCGTCCGTCTCCGTCGACGCCAGCGTGCTGGTGCAGGCGGGGATGTCGCCGCTCAACGCCCGCCAGGCCGCCTTCAAGCTCAACGCCGCCATCGACTCGGCCGCTCAGACCATGGCCCGGTCGGCGGCCACGGCGATCCCTTCCAGGGCACCGGTGCGGACCATCGCCGCCGCCACGACGGCTTTCACCAACGAGGTCGACGCCGCGCTCAGCGACTTCGCCGTCCACTCGATTCCGGCCCTCTCCGGCGCCGGTGCGGGCGCCGACGCCATGGTGGCCGGCACGCTGGCGGCGTTGGGCCAGGTCGTCCGCACCATTCCCGGCGCCGTGGGTGTCACCGCCGGGGTCGAGATCAGTGTGGCCGGTGGCGCCGACGGCACCGCCGCCAGCGCGTCCCTCACCCCCAAGCTCGACCCCGCGTTCCGTCAGACGATGAGTGACTCGGTCCACGCCCTGCAGCCGGTTCTGCCCCTGACCCGGGCGACGCTGCGGACGGTGGCGGCCGGTGTCCGCCAGGTCGTGGACGCCTCGGTCGTGGCCCTGGGCCGCATCGTCCGGGCCACGGTCAACCTGGCTGCCGCCGTCGTGAACGTGACCGCCTCCACGCTGCAGGCGGCCCGCTCGGTGGCCGACAGCGCCGTTGCGGCGCTGGGCGTCATCGTTTCGGCCGTGGACTCCACCCTCGACAACCTGTCCGACGTGAACATCTCCGCCCAGGTCGACGCCAGCCTGAGCGCGAGCTCTCACTGAGGCACCGTCCCCCTCCGGGGACATCTTTTACTGGGGCGGCTCGGGGGCGCCAAGAAGGGCTCCCGAGCGCGCCAGAGGCGCCGGTCGTCACCAGCGACCGGCGCCTCGGCGCGTCCAGATCCGAACGACTCCCTACCGGGCGGCCACGGCGTCGAAGCGGGCCAGAGCGAAGTCCGTCTCGCTCGAACCGACGGCCACGACCTTGCCGTCGGGCTGGAGGGCGAGGCTCCGCAGGCGGTCGTCCCGGCCGCCGAAGTCGGCGGTGGCGACGCCGCTGTGGCCGAAGGAGCGGTCGAGCCGGCCCCGGGAGTCGTAGCGCACCACGGCGAGGTCGCCGTTGGGGCGGGGGGCCGCGACGCCGCCGGCCACGATCGTCCCGTCGGGGGCGAGGGCGACGGCGGTCAGGCCCTCCTCGGCCGTCCCGAGATCGTTGATGGCCAGCCCCGCCGATCCGGTACCGAAAGCAGGATCAAGCGCTCCATTGGGCCGGAAACGGGCGAGGAGCAGGTCGCCCCGCTTTTCGCCGTTGGTCCGGCCGGCGGCGACGATGGCACCGTCGGGCTGGAGGGCGAGGGCCCGGATCGACTCGATCATGCTCCCGGCGTCGACGACGACCTTGCCGCCGTCGCCGAACGTCGGGTCGAGCAGGCCGTTGGGCAGGTATCGGGCCAGGGCCAGGTTGTCGGCGCCGAAGATCCGGCCGACGCCACCGCCGGTGTTGCTGGTACCCCCGAGCACGATGCGCCCGTCGGGCTGCAGGACGACGGCGTACGGCTCGTCGTAGGACTCGCCCTCGAAGTTCGTGGTTGAAACGCCACCAACCCCGAAGCTCGGGTCGAGGTCGCCGTCCGGGGTGTAACGCACGACCATGAAGTCCCCGTGCGGCCGCAGCGTGACGGTGTCTTCGTAGCTGACGCCGGCGGCGACGATCTTTCCGTCAGGCTGGACGGCGAGGCCGTGGACGATGTCCGCCGTCAGGGGGCGGACGGGCGTGAGCACCAGGCCGCCGTGGCCGAAACCGGGGTCGAGCTTCCCGGCGGCGTCGTACCGGGCAAGGGCGAAGTCCTGGCTGCCGCTGCGGTCGCTGACGCCGGCCACTACGACGTGGCCGTCGGGCTGGAGGGCGAGGGCGTAGGCCCAGTCCTTGGATCCGCCGAAGTCGGTGATCGTCACGCCGCCGTCACCGAACGAGGGGTCCTGGGCGCCGTCGGGCAGGTATCGGCTCACGACGAAGTCGTAGGTGCCCCGCGAGTTCGTCACCCCGGCGGCCAGGATCCGGCCGTCCGGCTGCACCGCCGTGGCGTAACCCCAGTCGTAGGTCCCGCCCAGATCCATGGTGCGCTGGCCTCCGACACCGAAGGCCACGTCGAGCTGACCCGGGTCAGCCTGGGAAGAGGCGCCGGCACCGAGGGCCAGGACCAACCCCAGCACCGCTCCCACAGCGGTCGTCAACCGTCGCCCATTCCGCCGCCGGCCCATCGCGTTCGTCCTCCTGGTCTGCGACCCTCTGCCGAAGTGCGACGAAATGTTTTTTTGAGGGGTTGTCCGTAACTGTTTCCCCGGATCGCGCCGAAATGAACGTGTCTGGGCCGATTTGTCCGTCAGCGGGGGGCCCATTCGGACCAGACCCGGCCCGAGAAGGATCACCATTGCCATAGTGCTTTGTCGTCATTTCCGCCCCTGGGCGGAGCAAAGAGAGCAATCCGTTCGGCGGACGGTCCCATTCGGGACGACGGGGCCGCATTCTTGCCCGGCCCAGCACGGTGACGCCGTGCCCTTTGCCCCGGAGGCTCCCGCATGCCGTACCGAGCCCGCGGTCCAGCACCGCGTTGGCCCATCGCCCTCGTCCTCGCTCTGCTCCAGGCCGCGCTGGCGTTCGTCGCCGTCCCGGCCGCCCACGGGGCGGGATTCGGCACCGTGACGATCGTCGCCGACGTCAGCGCCCGGGAGCCCGCCTCGCCCGGGGTCAACGCCACGGCGAGGTTCAGCATCGTGCTGGCCCGCACCGCACCGGGAACGGTGACGGTCGACTACCAGACGGTCGGCGGCACGGCCACCGCCGGCCTGGACTACGGCACTGCCAGTGGGACCCTCATCTTCTCCGGCTCGGAGACGACCAAGACGGTCGCCGTCAACGTCTTCTACGACCCCTTCGACGAACCGGACGAGACGTTCTCCCTCCATCTCGTCAGCGCCGGCAACGCCACGGTCGGCAGCCCCGCCACCCGCACCGCGACGATCCACGACGCCAACGCCAACCCCACCCTGAAGGTGTCCGACCCGTCGGTGGCCGAGAACGACCCGTCCGGCGTGGCCCGCTTCGTCGTCACGCTCTCCGCCCCGAGCGCCAACACGGTGACCGTCAACGCCGCGACGGCCGACAGCACCGCCACCGTGGCCGGCGGTGACTACGTCGCTCTGCCCTCCACCCTCGTCACCTTCGCTCCCGGCGAGGTGGCGAAGGTCGTCCCGGTCATGGTGAACGACGACAGCACCACCGAAGGCACCGAGTCGTTCAAGCTGAACCTCTCCACTCCGTCGGG
>JAUZEY010000573.1 GCA_030838785.1 Actinomycetota bacterium
GCCGACGCGGCGAGGTCGCCGTGGATCCGCCGGATCCCGGTCGGGATGACCTGCGCGCTGGCGGCCAGCGGCGTATCAGGCGTGACGCCGGCGACGTCCGGATCGGCCGCCAGCGCGATGCCGGCGGCGGGCGGGAGATCGGCGGCGAAGCCCCGCAGCGCGGTGTGGTAGACGTGGCGAACCGGGAACCTGAACCGGTCGGCCACTCGTCCGGCGAAGGTGTCGGGGTCGCCAGCCGATGGTCGCAGGGTCACGATGTATCGCGTCTGACGCGCCGCCGGCTCCGCGGCGGCGACGGGACCGACCGACGCGGCGCACCACGCGACGGCCATGGCGACGACGACGGATCGGTGCACCGCGACCCCCGGTCGGGCTGAGAAGCGACGTTCAACGTCTCCGTGTCTGTCGCGCCCGCAACACCGTATCGAGGCGCTGTCCCGTCAGGGCGGAGAGGTACCTCAAGAGTTCTGCGGCTATGGCGGAATGAGACTCCGGCGTTCGTCACCATTTGGAGCGCCCGAACAAATCCCGCTCCCCCGCTTCCCGCCGAGGGATGGGGCTGACACGTATGCTGGATAATGTTGTCGAGGATGGATGGGTCGGCGATGGCCGCCGGCGAGGCGTTTGCGGAGATCTCGCGTAGACCGCAGGGTTCGCCGCCGAGCAGGCGAAGACTGTTCCTGTGAACGTCACCCACACCCCCCGTTTCGTCCTCCGCCCGGCCGCCGTGGGGCTGCTCGTCGCCGGATTGGCGCTGATCGCCCTGGCCGTCGTCTACTTCGTCACCCCGGCGCACGCCCTGCCGTCGCTGCTTCCCGGACACGACGCCACCAGCCGCCACCACATCAAGCACGGCCTCGCCATGCTGATGCTCAGCGCCGGGGCCGGGGCGGGCGCATGGTTCCTCAGCGCGCCCCGGAGCCCCTCGAGCTGAGCCGCCCGGGACCCGGCGGGCGATGGTGATGGTGTCGTCAGTCCTCCCCGTGCACCCGGCGGCGGCCGATCCGCGTTCCGGGCCGTCAAGGACAACGCGACACGCCCTCGGCGCTGAACGCCCGATGAGCCGGACGCGGTTGCTCCCGGTTTGCGCCGTTGGCGGGCGGAGGTGTGCCGGCGGGGCCCATCGAAAGGCCTTCTGATGAAACGCTGGTTGGCGCCCGTCGGGCTGGTGCTGGTGCTGTCAACCGCCGGGGCGTGTTCCGGCGGCGGTGAGAACACGGCTGCGCCGGGATCGCCGTCGACGGCGGTGTCGGGGGCGGCCGAGTCGACCACGACGACGGTCACGTCCGTCGTGACGCCGGCTCCGCCCCCGGCGATCGACGTGGGCGACCCCGCCTCCGCTCGGGCGCCCGTCAGCGGGTCGGTGGTCTCGCCGGCTCCGTCGCTGGCCGTGCTGTGCGCCCCCGGCTATGTGAAGAAGACGACCGCTCCGCCGTCGGTGACCGATCCCGTCAAGGCCCGTCAGCTCGCCCACGGCCCCTACCCCGACAAGGACCCGTCGCATTACATCGAGGACCAGCTCATCCCCGTCGAGCTCGGTGGGGCTCCCACCGACGAGCGCAATCTGTGGCCCCAGCGGGCCGACATGTGGGCGCTGAAGAACCGGGAGGAGAACCGCCTCCGAGCCTCCGTCTGCGGTGGCCACACGACCCTGGCCGCGGCCCAGGCCGAGATGGTGCAGAACTGGGGTCCCCTGCCGAAGCACTGACCGGGCCCTCGCCGGTCGCCCCGTTCGGTGCCGGCATCAGCCGACGGGCGCGTTCAGGACGGTCCCGTCAGGGCGGCGGTTCGTCGTCGCCCCGACCCCGGACTCAACGGCCCGGTGGGTGGGCTGATCGGTGGCCCGCTGCGCCCTTCGGTGCCGTGGTCGTGGTGGTGGCCGGCGCCCCGGTCGTCGATGTCGTCGTGGACGTGGACGTGGAGGTGCCGGTGGTGGTCGGCGGCCCGCCGGTCGGGTTGGCGGCCGCGGCGTCGGCGGGATCGGCGATGACCCGGACCCGGTTGTTCTTGCTGTCGGCGATCCAGAGGGTGCCGTCCCGGTCGAGATCGAGATCGTGGATCGTGTCGAACTGGGCGTCGAGGGCGGGGCTCGGACCCGGGTCCCCGGCGATGCTGGGGTTGTGACCATCCGGCTTGGGTTGGCCGTTGCCGGCGATGGTGGTGATGATGCCGGACGGGGCGATCCGGCGGATCCGGGCGCCACGTTCCTCGGCCACGTAGACGTCCCCGGCGGCGTCGACGGCGATCCCCCGGGGCCCGTTCAGATGTGCGGCCCGGGCCGGTCCGCCGTCGCCGGCCGAGTCGCCGGGGATCGGGTACTGGTTCGACGCCGCCGCCCGGGCGGCGGCGGCGGTGTCACCGGCAATGGTCGAGATCTTCCCGTCCGGCGTCACCCGCCGGACCAGGTTGTTGTCGCTGTCGGAGATGTACACCGTCCGGTCCGGGGTGACCCACACCCCTTCGGGATGGTTGAGCTGGGCGTCGGTGGCGAAGCCGCCGTCGCCGCCGTAGCGTTTCGCCTGGCTGTTCCCGGCCACCCGGGTGAACATCAGCGGGGCCAGCCTCACGTCGATTCTGATGATCTCGTTCCCGCCGCTGTTGCAGACGTAGAGCACATCGTTGGCCGTCATGAACAGCGACTTCGGGAACTTGAGCACCGCCGAGGCGGCGGGGCCGTCCGGTTGTCCATGGCGGGTGTCGCCCCCGGCGATGGTGTTGATCGTTCCGTTGGCGGCGTCGATCTTGCGGATCCGGTTGTTGAGACTGTCGGCGACGTAGACGTTGCCGCGGGAGTCGACGGCGACGCCGTGCGGCTGGTTCAGCTGCGCCCGGGTGGCGGGGCCGCCGTCACCGCCGAAGGCGCCCACCGGCGCGCCGCTCGAGTCCGCCCCCTGGGGATTCCCGGCGATCGTGGTGATGATCCCGTTGGCGTCGATGCGTCGGATCCGATGGTTCAGGGCGTCGGCGACGAACACCTCCCCGGCCCGACCGAAGGCGACGGCCCGCGGGTTGTAGAGCTGCGCGTCGGTGGCCCTGCCGCCGTCGCCCGAGAAGCCGCCCTGGCTGTAGTTCCTCGTCGTTCCGGCCACGGTCCTGATCGTCCCCGGCGGGTCCCCGGGGTTGGCGCGGGCCACGACAGCTCCGACACCCAGGCCCAGCGCCGTCGAGGCGGCGACGAAGGCGCCGGTGGATCGCCACCACCACGACGACGAAGCGGGTCGGCTCGGCCGCTGATCGAACATCGGATCCTCTCGCTGTCAGGGGGTCCCGGCCGATGACGGGCCGGCCGTGGCCGCGAACTCGGCGAACCCCGGATGAGCGTCGAAGTTCACTTTGGTGAAGTCACCGCCGACGTAGAGATGGTGGGCGCCGACGAGTGCCACCTCCGGTCCCTGCGGTGTGTTGAGCTGGGCGGTGAAGCTCGTGTCCTGCGCCCCGTTCAGGGGATCGAAGGCGGCGATGTGCCGGTTGGGGCTGTCGCCGGGTTTCCCACCCGCGCAGGAACTCGCCCCGCAGGTCGTGTTCGGCCCCAGCACGTAGTCGTAGTGGCCGACGAAGTACAGCCGCGCCGTGGTGGCGGCCACGTCCGTCCCGTCCCCGTCGACCTTGTGGACCCAGGCCGGCTTCGTTCCGGCACCGGGTCTGAAGGCTTCGACGGCCCCCCCGAGGCCGCCGGCGGCGGCGAAGACCGTCTTTCCGTCGCCGGGCCAGATGTCGAGGCCGTAGACCGGGCGGGGACGGTCGAGGACCGGCTGCCAGGCGGTCGCTCTGGCCGTGTGGGCGTCGAGCACGATGAGACCGCTGCGGCCCCCGAAGTGCAAGAAGCTGCCGCCGATGACGACAACCGCACCGTGGGCCGCCACCTTGAGGTCGGCGACGTTGCCGGGGTTGCCGTCCTCGGTCGGTGTGCCGGTATGGCCGACGAAGCGGCCGCCGGTGTTGCGCGGTGGGACCCAGTCGGCGACCAGGGCGCCGGTCGCGGCGTTCAGCGCCGCCAGCTGCGGTCGGGCCACCGTGGCGAGCCGGGTGAAGGCGCCGCCGACGTAGAGCGTGGCCTCGGACAGGGCCATGGCCTTGACATAGGCGTTCGGGGTCGGCGGCGCGAAGGTCGGGTCGGCCGCACCGGTCTCGACGTCGACCGCGGCCAGCCGGGCGGCCCGGCCACCGCCGATCGACCGGAACATGCCGCCGACGTACAGGCGCCTCCCATCCGCCGACACCGCCAGGGAGAGAACGGGGCCGTCGGGGTGGGCGTCCCAGTCGAGCAGCGCACCGCTGTCGGCGTCGAGGGCCACCAGGTACGGCCGGCGCACGACCGGTGTCGGATCCCCCCGGGCCGACGTCGTGCTGACCCCCGGCGGTGTCACCCCGGCGAACTCCCCACCGACGAAGATCCTCTTTCCCACCTCGGCCAGCGCCAGCACCTTGCCGGCCTTGTCCCGCCCGGCCTCGGCCGGGTTCTCCGACGGGCTGGTCCCCCACGTGCGGTCCGGCTCGGAGGAGAAGACCTCGGGGGGCGCGTCGGATCCCGACGCCGCGGCGGCGGCCGACAGGCGGCGGACGGTTCCGCCCGGCGGAGCGAGCATCGGCCCCGCGGTCAACGCGGCGAGCGCCGCGAGCGTCGCGAGCGCCGCGACGCCCCGGCGGGGACCGGTGAGCGCCGTCACGGCGCACACCACCGCCGCCATGGCGGCCGGCCCCGGCCGGCGAACGCGACGGGCCGGCCCTGATCTCGCCCGACGGCGCCCCATGGACCGTTCCCACTGCCGCAACGGATGTCTCCTGTGACCGGCCGACTCGGACATCGGTGGTGCGTGATCGCTGCGAGGTCAAAGTTGCCGATGGGACAGTAGTGCCGCTGGTTCGGGCGCTCCACGCGCCCCGGCCGAGGAGCGCCCCGGATGAGAGGTGCTTCACAGAAATCTTCACCTCCACCTCAGGTCTGCGCCGTTGCCCGGGCGTCAACGGCGACAACTTCGACGCAACCGTTTCAGCAAGCTTCAGGATCGGCCCGGCCGGGGCGGACCGCATCACGATTCCCGCTCACCGGCGCTCGGCGCGGAGCGATTCCGCAACGGCGCTGCACCACCGTGCCTGCCGGCGTGCGCTCGGGTCGCTGCTCCCCGCCGCCGCCTCGTGTCCGATGTCCTCAACGATGCTCAGAGCGCGTGACAGCCGTGCCTGCCGGCCGATTCTGGTGCGGGCCCGACGGACATGGGCGATGATCGTCGCGGCCGCGCTCTCGACGACCGTGCGGCCGAGCCTGCCGCCACTCCGGCAGAACCGACGAGCGAGGGCTTCATCGGTGGCGATGGCGACGGAGACGGCGGCGATGTCGAGGCCGCTCCACCGGGCCGCCCTGGCCTCCGGGTCGACCGCGGCCGCCAGGTGCCCCTCGAGCTGTTGCACGACCTCGTCGCCGAACTCCGCCCCGGACACCCCGTAGGTGGCGTCGCTCATCCCGTCGGTGAAGTCCAGCACGATGTCGGCGTCGTCGGCCAGCGTGTCGACGACGGCGTGGCGGAACGCCTCGACCGGGCTGTGTCCCGGTCGGCGCCGGACGTAGGCCTCCTCGATGGCCTGGAGGCGGTCGAGCACGAGCGCGACGGGATGCCCCACCCTGCGTTCGCCTTCACCCGGCATCTCTGCTTCCTCCGCTGCGGCCTTGCACCATCATCGGCGCACCCGGCGGTGGACTTCCAGCCCGCGACACTGAGACTTCGCCGAAGAGTCCACAAGGGAGGTCAGGGCGGCGCGAGATAGCGCT
>JAUZEY010000006.1 GCA_030838785.1 Actinomycetota bacterium
GGGTTCCACACTCACTGATTCTCCGGTGGCTGTCGCCGACTCCCGGCGACGTTGGCCGACGCTTGAACCCGGCTGCAGAAGCTGGGGTCGCGCCTCGCCAGCGGAGGTCGTGTGGCCGGGCCCGGCGATCGGCCTCGGCCAACCGGCGTTCGATTTCCGCTACATCCCGGTAAACGAACGCCGGTTGCCGCCCGGCGGCTCGACTCCCCGTTCCGGCGTTCGATTTCCGCTGTATTCCGGTAGATGAACGCCAGTTGCCCGGGAGCAGCGGCTCGTCGAGGCTGTACCACCCCAGGTGACCGTGCCTCCCGGGGCCCCGGTAGCCAGCGACAAAGGTGGGGCTGCCACGACGTGGTTGCCCGCCAGCCTCCGCGGGATCCGCTCCACCCTGCGGGACTCGCTCGGATGGAACCCGAAAAAGCCCAAATCGGGCAAAAGGCGGCAGGAGCGCGCTATCTGGGCGTCGAACACTCCCGTAAGGGTGTGAAGGAGGGTTGTGCGACGATCCGGGCAGTCGCAGGAGCGTTTGACGCCGAGGGAGGCGAAGCGGCTCGCCGAACAGGACGCGGCGATCGCCGAGGCGCGCTCCGGCGCCACCGCCCTCATGGACGACGCCGAGGGGTTGATCGCCGAGATCGACCTTCTGCTCTTCGGGCGGCCGATCCTGCTCAACTACCGTCAGTGGGAGGGTGAGTGAATCCTGTCACCTATCCCGCCACGGGTGGCAGCGGACTCCAGGAGATTCTCAGCGCGTCGAGTGCCCTCGTGAGCACCCCCGGCTCGGCGGTCAGCCCGCACCACCCGGTCACCTGTACCGGTGAGCTGAGCTACGACGGCGATGGCAGGCTCGCCTGCGAACACGCCGCCGCGCCTCCCGAGGACCTGCGGACCCAGTACTGCCTCCACTACAGCGTGGCGCTGCTGCTCATCGAGCTCGTAAACGAGCTGTAGAGCGACACGGTGGGGCAGGGGGCGGCAGGTCACGTCGCCGCTGCGGGTTCTGACAATTCCGGATCGGAATAGTCGGTAATTGGCTTCTTTGTAAGCACCTTCATAACCCTTCATTTCGGGTTGTTCATTTTTGGTTCAGAGAAGCGTCGCCCGATGACGTATAGACGCTGAGCCTGCTATGTTCTGCCCCGCCTCGGAAGGCAGCCTGGGAAGTCGCAGCTCCACCGCCACCCACACCGCCACACCGATCCCGGAGGAGAACCCTGTGGTCGCCACTGAACCGCTTCTGACCAATGGCGCGCGCCAAAGTGTCAGCGTCGAGGCCGCCCGCAACCTGGCCACCACGACGAAGAGTCGGGTCCAGCAGCTCGGCGTCACTCCTCGTTATCTGCTCAATCTGATGCAGTGGGTCGGCGTCGAGGCAGGCGCGTTCCGCGTCAACCAGCGGAAGGTCATCCTGGCCCAGCCGGTCCGCCTCCGGATCAGTCAACTCAACGGGAGCATGGCGCTCGACCCCATGGAGCTCAGCCGGGTGCCGTTCCTGGCCGACCTCGATGAGACGCTCCTCCAGGCCATGGCCACCCGCATGACCCTCGAGACGTTCGACGCCGGGCAGACCGTCCCGGCCGATCGGTTCTCGATCGTCGCCTCCGGGCAGCTCGAGGCGACGGCCAATGGTCTCCACGGTGAGAAGATCCGCCTCGCATCCCTGGCCGCCGGCGACTACTTCGCCGAGCAGGCGCTCACCGGCGCCGCGGTCTCGCAGCCGGCCATGACGGCGGCGACGCCGGTCTCCGTCCTCCGCCTCTCCAGCGCCGACCTCGACTTCCTCCAGAAGCAGTCGTCGGACTTCACGGATCGCGTCGGCTTCATGCTGGCCCAGCGGTCCGCCTCCCGGGCCAACGAATGGGGGGAGGCTCCCATCGACGTCGAGTCGGGGCACTGGGGCGAGATCGACCTGCCCCGCACGCTGGTCGACTACGAGGAGTTCCCCCGGGAGTACTCGCTGGAGGCGATCCAGACGATCCTGCGGGTCCACACCCGGGTCACCGACATCTACAACAGCCCGATCGACCAGCTCCGCGAGCAGATGGGCATCACCATCAGCGCCATGCGGGAGCGGCAGGAATGGGAGCTCATCAACAACCCCCGCATGGGCCTGCTGGCCAACGCCGCGCCGTCGATGCGCCTGCGCACCCGCTCGGGCCCGCCGACGCCGGACGACATGGACGACCTCATCTCCCGCGTCTGGAAGAAGCCGGCCTACTTCCTGGCCCACCCCCGCGCCATTGCCGCCTTCGGACGGGAGTGCACCCGCCGGGGTGTCCCGCCGGCCACGGTCAACCTCTTCGGCTCGCCCTTCCTGACCTGGAGGGGCATCCCGATCGTCCCGAGCGACAAGCTCGAGGTGAACGGGCGCTCGAGGAGCGACCAGCAGTTCGGCGAGACCAGCATCATGCTCATGCGGGTCGGCGAGCAGGAAGGCGGTGTGATCGGCCTGCACCAGGCCGGGCTCCCCGACGAGATCGAGGGTGTGCCGAGCATGTCGGTGAAGTTCATGGGCATCAACGAGAAGGCGGTCGCCGCCTACCTCATGTCCCTGTACTTCTCCGTGGCGATCATGACCGACGACGCGCTCGGCGTCCTGGAAGGCGTCGAGGTCGGTCGTTACCACGACTATGAGTAGCGCCAACGGGAACGGGAACGGCAACGGCAACGGGCATGGCCAACCGGCCGTGATCGGGCCCGACTTCGTGCCCGACGAAGCGATGCTGGCCCAACTGGCGGGGGAAGCGCTGCGGGCGGCGGCGCTGCCCGCCGCCGGCGGCGGGGCGCCGGCCGACGTCTCGCCGAGTGCGGCGGGGTCCGCCGCCGCGGCGCCGAGGGGCGCCCTCGGACCGTCGTTCCTGGCGCCGCCGCTCACCCCTCCCATCTCGCTGTCCGAGGCCCTGTCGGGCCTGCAGATCCCCGGTCAACCGTTGGGGTCCGGCGCCGTCCCGGACGCCACCGCGTCGGCCTACTACTTCCTTCAGGATCCCGCCCCGGCGGCGCCGGGCCTCGACGGCCTCACGCCACCCCTCCCGACGTCGACTGCGCTGCCCCTGGCCTTGTCGGGCCTGGAGATCCCTGGCCAGCCGCTGGGCGACGGCGGAATCCCGGAGGTGTCGGGGGCGCCGGGCTATTACTTCCTGCAGGAGCCCACGGTGGCGGCATCAGCCGTCGAAGCCTCGAGCGGCTCCGACCCGGCGGCCTGGCGGAAGGACTTCCCGGCACTGCACCAGAAGGTCCACGGCAAGGACCTGGTGTGGCTCGACAACGCGGCCACCACCCAGAAGCCGCAGTCGGTCATCGACGCCGTCAGCGTCTACTACGAGCAGGACAACTCCAATGTCCATCGCGCCGCCCACGCCCTCGCCGGCCGGGCCACCGATGCCTACGAGGATGGCCGCACCAAGATCGCCGACTTCCTCGGCGCCGGGTCCTCCGAGGAGATCGTGATCGTGCGGGGGACGACCGAGGCCATCAACCTCGTGGCCCAGACGTACGGCCGGGCCCAGGTCGGCCCGGGCGACGAGATCATCCTCACGGTGATGGAGCACCACTCCAACATCGTCCCGTGGCAGATGCTGGCCCAGGAGACCGGTGCCCGGATCCGGGTCATGCCCATGACCCCCTGCGGTGAGCCCCGCCTCGAGGAGTACGAGAAGCTGCTCAACCCGCGGGTCAAGATCGTGGGCCTGACCCACGTGTCCAACGCCCTCGGCACCGTGCTCCCGATCCCGCTGATGACGGCCATGGCGCACCGCTACGGCGCCGTCGTGGTGGCCGACGGGGCACAGGCCGTGTCGCACTTCCCGGTCGACGTGACCGCCATGGACGTCGACTTCTATGCCATCTCGGGCCACAAGCTGTTCGGCCCCACCGGCGTCGGCGCGCTGTACGGCAAGCGGTCGCTGCTCGAGATGATGCCCCCCTGGCAGGGCGGCGGCAGCATGATCAAGGACGTCACCTTCGAGCACACCGTCTACAGCGAGGTGCCGTACAAGTTCGAGGCCGGGACTCCGATCATCGCCGGGTCCGCCGGCCTCGGCGCGGCCATCGACTATCTCAACGCCATCGGGATGGAGCGGGTCGCCGAGCACGAGCAGATGCTCATGGCCTACGGCACCGCCGCCCTGGCCCAGATCCCCGGTCTCCGCCTCATCGGTACCGCCCCGGGCAAGGTCGGCGTCATGTCGTTCGTGGTCGACTGGATGGACACCGAGGACCTCGGCTCCTTCCTCGACCAGGAAGGGATCGCCGTGCGGGCCGGGCACCACTGCGCCCAGCCCTGCCTCCGGTCCCTCGGCCTCGAGACCACCGTCCGGCCGTCCCTGGCGCTCTACAACACCACTGACGACATCGACTGCCTGGCGGCTGCAATACAGAAGGCCAGACGGGCCTCCGCCTGACCCCTGTTCATCAGGGTTACTCGCCGCCGGCCTGCCAGAAGCCGATGAGGACGTCCTGGTCCCGGAGCAGGCTGTCGATCTCCTCCAAGATGTCGTCGCCGAAGACGCAGGACATGGCCGGGATGGCGACCGCGGCGGCCAGGGACGCAGCCGTGTCGAGCGGCTCCCCTTCGGACCGAATGTCTGTCGAGTATCTCTTCTCGCCCCAGGCGTTCACTCTTGACCACCCTATCTAGACCATGTCTAACCGGAAGCGCCGGCCACCACGAGGTCGGCCAGGCTGACGCCGTCGAGGATCGTGTCGACTGCGGCTGAAACCCGGTTCCAGAGTTGGCTCAACGGTTTGCTGCGTTCCTCGGTGTGGAGCTCCGGGTCAACGGCCCTCACCACATCTCCGACCATGACGGTGGCCGCCCCGCGGGCGAGCAGATACCCGCCCTGGGAGCCCCGTTGACTGGCCACGAGACCCGCCCGGCGCAGGTCACTGAGAATGTTCACGAGGAAGCGGTGCGGGATCGCCAGATCCCGGGCGAGATCCTCGGCTCTGGACCTCGGGCCTCCGCCGGGAGCGCTGAGGAGTTGGGCCGTGGCGAGCGACACTGTGGCCCGGACGGCGTAGTCAACCTTGGCGGAGACGTGATATCCCATGGCCTGTCTCGCCGTCAGAGGTTGCTGGCGGCGATACCGACGATCGGCTGGTTGAGCGGCGTCGAGGCCGCCGAGCCGACGAAGCGGGCGTCGCCAAAGTTGAACACCCCACCGTCGTCAGCAGCCAGCCAGTAGCCCTTCCCGGTCGACGTGACAGCGATGCCCACCACGGGCCGGTTCACCTGCAGATGGTTGACGGCGGGCGACCCGACGAACTTGGCTCCCCCGAAGGCGAGGACACCACCTTCATCGGTCACCAGGAAGTAGCCGTTACCGGCGGGAGTGCCGGCGATGGCGACGACGGGGTGGTCGAGATGGACGGAGGCGACCGAGCCGAAGAACGCCGCGTCGCCGAACGCGAACACCCCGCCGTCGCGGGCCGCCAGCCAGTAGCCCTGGCCCGTGGGCGTCGCCGCCATTCCCACGATCGGCTGGGTCAGCGGGACCGAACCGGTGGAACCGAAGAACTTGGCGTCCCCGAAGGCGAACACCCCGCCGTCCCGGGCAACGAGCCAGTAGCCCCTGCCAGAAGGGGTCGAGGCCATCCCGACGACCGGCTGGCTCAGCGCGGTCGAAGCCACCGAACCGAAGAACTTGGCGTCGCCGAAGGCGAACACCCCACCGTGGCTGGCGGCGAACCAGTAGCCCCGGCTCGTCTGCGTGGCCGCGAAGCCTGCGATCGGCTTGTTCAGCGAGATCGACCCCGTCGACCCGGCAAACGGGGCGCTGCCGAAGGCGAAGATGCCGCCGTCGCGTGCCGCCAGCCAGTTGCCTCCGGAGACCGGTGCGGCTTGGTCCGCCAGCGCCGGAGTCGTTCCGACGGAGGCCACACCGATGAGAGTGAGGGCGAGCAAGGCGGCGGCGAAAGATCGGCGGGCGCCGGGACAGGGGATGCGGATCACCACGGGCTCCTCTATAGTATAGTAAGTCAATTAAGTCTAGGAGACTGATAGAGAATATTCGTGGCGCGGCCCTCAAGTCCTTCTGGCACCGCCCGGATGACGTGACCGCCGGCACAAGCGGGTCGATAGACGTCGATTTGCGAATCCACCGAGGAGGGCTCAGGACGGAGTCCGGCGAAGGGGCCACGGTGAACCCGATCACCTATTCCGAACCCGGCGAGAGCGCGCTCCAACCGATTCTCAGCGCGTCGAGCGCCTTCGTCGAGGTCGATGCCGGCGTTCGCCCGCACCATCCGGTGACGTGCTCGGACAACCTGCGCTACGACGACGGCGTGCTCATGTGCGACCACGCCGCCGCTCCGGCCGACGATCTGCGGACACGCTTCTGCCTCCACTACAGCGTGTCCCTGCTCCTCCTCGAGCTGCTCCACGAGAGCTAGCGGCGCCGCGCCGCAAGGGTTTGCGTTCGATCGCGCCGAAGAGAGGACAGCCCACCGCCCCACCGCGGCCCGCCTCGGAAGAAGTGGGGGCGTTGGCGGGGGCGGTGGGCATCTGCTCCTGAGACCGGCCAGGCCGTGCTCGACCGCTCAGGGACCGTGAGGCCTTACCGCCGGCTCCAAACGAGTGGCGCGGTCAGGCCGCTTCCTCCACTCTGAGCCCGGCGTCGTAAGCCCGCCACCACCGGTCGTCGACGAGGACCGGGCTGCGGCCGGCCCGCTGGAGGAGCGAGGCGCCGATCGCCGCCCGGAAGCCGGCAGCGCAGTGGACCCAGATGTCGCCGTCGACGGGCAGCTCTTCCACCCGGGTGGCGAGGTCGTGCCACGGGATGTGAATCGCACCGGGCAGATGCCCGTCGCTCCATTCGTCGGCGGCGCGGACGTCGAGGATCGTGATGCGGCGCCCGTCGGCGTCGGCGAGGGCCAGGTCGGCAAAGCTCCGAACCGGGTAGCGGATGGGCCCGAGGTCGCTCGACGCTTCCCTCGCCACATGCCGGGCGACGGGCTCGATGCCGATCCGGCCGAGCGCGATGCGGGTGGCCTCGAGTGTTTCCTCGTCGGGGCCGATCAGGGTGAGCGGTGCGCCCCACGGGACGATCCAGCCGATGTAGGTGGCGACCGGCGCGCCGCTCTCCACGTTGATCGCCCCCGGCAGGTGGGCGTCGGCGAAGCGATCGCGCTGCCGCAGGTCGACCACCCACTGGCCCGCCGCCAGGCGGGCCCTGACCTCGGCCGCGCCAAGGGCGGGGGGGAGATCCCGGCGCATCGCCGCCGGGCCCGACAGGTTGAGCGGCGCCATGTGCCGGTAGTAGGCCGGGTAGGGGCCGAGGCCGGCGATGAAACCGCCCACGAACGGCTCCTCGTCGAGGAGCAGCGCCGTGTTGCCGGCCCGTTCGGCGCCGGCCGTGGACTCCGTCGCACCCGAGCCGCCGGCGCCGGAGCAGAAGCTGCCGAAGCCGTGGGTCGGCCAGACGCCGGCCGGGTCGGGGAGCGATCCGGCCAACCGTCGGACGGAGCGCCACTGAGCGCGGGTGAGGCGGTCGGTGTGCTCCGGCCCGGTCAGGTCGGTGCGGCCGACGGTCCCGAACAGCAGCGACCCGCCGCTGAATGTGCCGGTGACGGCGCCGGTTCCGGCATTGGCCAGAACGTAGGCGACGTGATGGGCGGTGTGGCCGGGGGTGGCCACGACCCGGATGCGGATCCCTCCGGAGAGGATTTCGTCACCGTCGGCGACGCCGAGATGCTCGAAGGCGACCTCCTCGGCCGCGGCGACGACGTAGACGGCCCCGGTCGCCCGGGCGAGGGCGAGGCCGCCCGAGACGTAGTCATTGTGCATGTGCGTCTCGACCACGTGGGTGACGCACACCCCGAGGCTATCGGCCAGCTTCAAGACCCGGTCGATGTCACGCTGGGGGTCGATGACGACGGCCACCCGGCCATCGGTCGCCAGGTAGGAGCGGTCGCCCAGCCCGGGCGTCTCCAGGATGTGGACAGCGAGGCCGGACGGGCCGGGCGAGCCGGTGCCGATGGCGACAGGGTCTACGAATGGTTCGTCGATCACAGGGCCTCCTCGAGGGTGGAACCGGCGCGGGCCGCGAAGGCCGCGCCGGGTAGGACGCGGGCCAGAGCGGCCGCCTGTTCCCGGATCTCCGGGATGGAGGTCGTCTCCAGCAGGGCGCCCCGGCGGAGGGGGCCGAGGGCCCACAAGCTGTCCGAGGGGCAGCCACCCCGGTCCCGGAGCCGGCCGTCGCCGTCGACGTCGAGGCCGAGGCCGAGCGGGCCGGGCCGGCCGTCTCCCCGGCGGAAGAGCCCGTCGAGCAGCGGGTCTCCGACCGACGCCAGTCGCTCTGTCGGGCCGGTGCAGCAGATGACCGCGCCGGCCTCGATCACGACGTCGGGCGAGGACGCCCGCCCCGGCCCGGCGGCGCCGCGCCGGCGGGGACGGATGGTCAGGCCGGCGCCCCCACCGGGCCGGGCGGTGATCGAGACGA
>JAUZEY010000011.1 GCA_030838785.1 Actinomycetota bacterium
GCGACCTCCACCGTGTGGGTGAGCTTGCCGATCAGGAGCGGCGCCCGCTCGGTGTAGCCGTAGCTGTGGGTGGGGTGGGCCAGGCCGTCGAGGACGGCCTGATCCCTGGCGGCCTGCCTGCCTTCCAGCGCCGACTCGATTTCGGCCGGCGACCTGCCCATCAGGCTCTGGGCCAGGTCGACGGCGCCCGAGGCGTCGACGTACCCGTAGCCCTGCTTCCAGAACGGCGTCCCGGCGATGGGCCGGGCCGTGATCTGGAGCGCCATGCGGACCTGGGCCGGGGTGAGGGCCGGGTTCGCCTCGAGGAGGAGGGCGACGATGCCGGCCGTCTCCGGCGAGGCCATCGAGGTGCCCGACAGCGTGTGGTAGTAGGGGATCTGCTCGGGCGGGATGTTCTTGATGTCCTCCGGGCCCGAGGTGAGCGGGGTGATCGTCGTGTTCGACCGGGTCGACACGACGTTCTCGCCCGTGGTGGTGACGGCGGGGTGGTAGAGGCCCATGCTGAGCGGCTTGCGGGTCTCCCCGGCGACGTCGGTGCTCGAGAACTGCATCCCGACCGTGTCGGCCTCGATGCCGCCGGAGCTGAAGTCGGCGACCTTGCCGCTCTTGGAGCCGGCCGCGACCGGGATCACCCAGGGGGCGGCGGCGTAGGGGTTCATGCTCATCTCGTCGCCGTCGTTGCCGTTGGCGAAGACCACGACCACCCCGGCGTCGGTCGCCCGCTTGGTGGCGATGGCGACCGGGTCCATCGGGTCGAAGGGCCCGAAGCCGGTGCCGTAGGAGTTGTTGACCACCCGGATGCCGTACTTCTCCCGGTTCTCGAGCAGCCAGTTGAAGCCCTCGACGGCGGTGAAGACCGACAGGCCGTCGCCCGTCCCGATGCCGACGAGGTCGGCGCCGTAGGCCATCCCCTTCTGCGCCCCGCCGGAGGCGATGCCCCGGCCGGCGACGTCGCCGGCAACGTGCGTACCGTGCCCCGACGACGTGTCGGAGTTCGGGATGCCGGCGATGGGGACGACCGGAAGCGGGTCCTGCCCGAGGCCGACCAGCTTGACGTTGGCCTTCATGGCCGGCGCCAGGTCGGGGTGGGTGAAGTCGACGCCGGTGTCGAGGATGGCGACGGTGACGCCCTTGCCGGTGACCTTCAGGTCGTTCCAGGCGTGGGCGGTGTTGTTGAGCTTGGCCGAGTCCTTCAGGAAGTAGTGGAGGGGGTGGTCGTCGTAGACGGCCAGGACGCCGCTCAGGTTGCGGAGGGCGGCCAGCCGGGCCAGGGGCAGGCGGACGCCCGCCGCCGGGAGTTGCGAGAAGGTGTGCGACCACACGCCGAGGCGGGAGAGGGCCGTCGCCATCCGGTGGTCGGCGGGGCGGTCGAGAGTGACCACGAGGTCGAGCAGGGCGCCCGGAGAGGCGTGGTCGACGAGGGACTGCACGCCCGGCGCCAGGGCGGCCGGCCCGGGCGCGTCAGGCAGCGGGAACGTCAACTGCGAACCGCTCGCCAGCTCAGCCCGGAACGCCGCCGGATCGGCGGCGACGGACGCACTCGCTCCCTTCCCGATGGGATCTCCATGACCCGCGGCCGCGACGGCCGGCGGTAGGGCGGCCAGCACGGCTGCCGCCAGCATGAAGAACTTACGCATCGGCCCTCCCGGCACTACTGAGAAAGCGTCTTTCGACGCTCATCGGTGCGATTCCCTCCAACGATGACGGAATGGGACGAACGGTGGGAACCGGAAGACCCGGATTTTAGGGCCAGAAGGTTCGAAAGGGAGCGCGGCCTCAGTATCGTCTCGAGCGATGATTCCGCTGGAAGAGGCCCAAAACCGGATTCTCGCCACCGTGCCGCGCCTCCCCGCCGCGACCGTGGCCCTGGGCGACGCCCTCGGTCTCGTGACGGTGGAGGCGCTGGCCGCCACGGAGCCGATCCCGCCCTTCGCCAACACCGGGGTCGACGGGTACGCGGTCCGGGCCGCCGACACCGCCGGGGCGACACCGGAGTCGCCCGTCCGCCTCCGGATCGTCGACGAGCTCCCGGCCGGAAAGGCGCCGACGGTGCCGGTCGGCCCGGGCGAGGCGATCCGGATCATGACCGGCGCCCCGGTGCCCGACGGCGCCGACGCCATCGTGATGGTGGAGGACACGTCGGTCGACGACAACGGCGACGGCGGCATCGTGGCCATCACCCGGCCGGCGCGGCCCGGCGACCACGTCCGGGCCGCGGGAGGAGACCTGGCGGTGGGCGACCCGGCCATCCCCGCCGGCAGCGTCCTCGGCCCGGCCCATCTCGGGGTCGTGGCCAGCCTCGGGCACCCGACGGTGACGGTGGTGCGCCGGCCCCGGGTGGCCGTGATGTCGACGGGCGACGAGCTCGTCCCGCCCGGCGAGCCGCTGGCCATCGGCCAGATCCGAGATTCCAACCGGCCGATGCTCATGGCCCTGGTGGCCCAGGCGGGCTGCGAGCCGATCGACTTCGGCATCGGGGTCGACGACGAGGCCGTGATCACCGAGCGCCTCGAGAAGGCCGCCGCCAGCTGCGACGCCATGGTGACCAGCGGCGGGGTGTCGATGGGCGATTACGACATCGTGAAGAAGGTCCTCCGGCAGATCGCCGAGATGCACTGGTGGCAGATCGCCATCCGGCCGGCCAAGCCGCTGGCCTTCGGGATGATCAACGGCGTGCCGATCTTCGGCCTGCCCGGCAACCCCGTCTCCTCCCACGTGAGCTTCGAGCTGTTCGCCCGCCCGGCCCTGCTGCAGATGGCCGGCCACGCCCGCCGGTTCCGGCCGGTGACCCCGGCCGAGGCCGAGCACGACATGCGGCGCCGCGTCGACGGGAAGCTCCATCTCGACCGGGTGACCCTGCGGCGCGAAGGAGGCTCCGGCGGTCGGCTCGTGGCCGCCGCGGCGGGCGTGCAGGCCTCGAACGTCCTGTCCGCCATGGCTCTGTCGGACGGGCTGGCGCTGCTGCCCGACGGCGAGGGCGTCGGCGCCGGCGAATCCGTCGACGTACTGCGTCTCGATCTGCCTGCTGACCACTGATTGCCGGGGCGCCCCGAACCGGCGTTCTTTTTCGGACACCCGTCCGGCGGAAATGAACGCCGGTTGGCGTGATCCCGGTTCTAGCCGCCGACCTGGAACATCTGGACCCGCTTCCGGGGACGGATCGTGAGCCCGGAGCGCTGCTCGGAGTAGCGGTCCGTGCGGGCGCTCCAGCAGCCGGCGACCAGGGCCTTGAGTTCGTCGTCGGAGGCACCGTCGCGCATCGGCCCCCGGAGGTCGAGGCCGCCGGCGGCGAACAGGCAGGTGATCAGCTGGCCCTCGGTCGACAGCCGGGCCCGGGAGCAGTCGCCGCAGAACGGTTGGCTGACCGAGGAGATGATCCCGATCTCGCCCGACCCGTCGACGTAGCGCCAGCGCTTGGCGACCTCGCCGACGTAGTTGGCCCCGATCGGTTCGAGGGGCACGTCGGCGCTGATCAGGTCCACGATCTCGGCCGCCGTGACGACCTGGCTCAGGTCCCATCCGTTGAGGGTCCCGACGTCCATGAACTCGATGAAGCGGACGATGTGGCCCGTCCCCCGGAAGTGGCGGGCGAGGTCGACGATCGTGTGGTCGTTGACGCCCCGCTGGACGACGCAGTTGATCTTGACGGGGGTGAGGCCGGCTGCGGCGGCGGCCTCGATGGCGTCCAGCACGACGTCGGGCTGGACGTTGTCGCGTCCGCACATCTGTGTGAAGACGGCGGGGTCGAGGCTGTCGAGGCTGACCGTGACCCGGCGGAGGCCGGCCTTGACCAGGTCACCGGCCACCGGGGCCAGGAGGGCGCCGTTGGTGGTGAGGGTGAGGTCGACGCCCGGGTCGATGGCGGCGATCCGCTCGACCAGTTCGGGCAGGTGCGCCCGGACGAGTGGCTCCCCGCCGGTGAGGCGGATCTTGGCCACGCCGAGGTCGATGAAGATCCTCGAGAGCCGCTCGATCTCCTCGAAAGAGAGGATCTGCGAGCGGGGGAGGAAGCTGTATTCCTCCCCATACAGCTCGGCCGGCATGCAGTACGGGCAGCGGAAGTTGCAACGGTCGGTCACCGAGATGCGGATGTCGCGCAGTGGCCGGCCGAAGGTGTCGCCGAGTTGGATCGGTGAAGGTGCAGTCATCGGCGCCGGGGAAGGCTCGAGGAAGAGGACAAGCCGGCCCCCCGTAAACCGGTCGTCTCTCTGTACCTATTGTAACCGACGACGGTCTAGGAAATTCCGGCAGGCAACTGTCTTGCTTCTCGGGAGGTCGGCGAGCGGGGGGCAAAACAGCCGTTCGACCTCGGCGACGGGGCCGGTCAGGCCGTACACTTGGACACCATGCCGCCCTTCGAGTTCACCCACCTCGACCCGCTCGGACGTGCCCGCATGGTGGACGTCACGCCGAAGGAGGCGACCCACCGCCGGGCCGTGGCCCGCTGCCGGGTACTGATGAAGACGGAGACGGCCTCCATGATCGCCTCGGGGGCGATCACCAAGGGCGACGTGCTGGCGGTGGCCCGCGTGGCCGGCATCCAGGCGGCCAAGCAGACGCCGAACCTCCTTCCGCTGTGCCACCCGCTCCTGGTGGGGAGCGTCTACGTCAACTTCACCATCGAGGACAGCTACGTCGAGGTGGAATGCCAGGTCGAGACCGTCGACCGCACCGGCGTCGAGATGGAGGCCCTCACCGCCTGTTCGGTGGCGGCGCTGACCATCTACGACATGTGCAAGTCGGTCGACCGCGGCATGACCATCGGCGACATCCAGCTGTGGGAGAAGACCGGTGGCCGGTCGGGCGTCTGGCGGCGCAAGAGCTCCGACGAAGAGGTCACGTTCGACCTCTAGGCCGCTCAAGCGGTCCGGGCGCCCCCCGCTGGGCGCCCGATGGCGTACCGGCGTTCCATTTCCGCAGTATCCCCGGTAGATGAACGCCAGTTTGCGTGGAGCCGCCACTTCATCCCCTTTGACACCTTTAACAACATAGTTAACGCATCCACCGGTGCTCTCCGCCACGGTGTTACCTTCCCCGTGGGGCTAAAAGTGCTGCTGGAGGGTGCAATTCATGGTTCTCATCGTGCTGGTCGTGCTGTGGAGCATCGTGCTGGTCCCACCAGCCTGGCAGTCGCACGCCGAGGCTCGCCGGGCCCGCCAGGTCGACGCCTTCCGGCGCAAGCTGTCGGTGCTCGCACCGGCCCCTGACACGCCGCTGGCCCGGCGGCCGATCGACGCCGCCCGGCCGTTCGAGGCGGCCCGGGCCCACGTGGCCGTGATGGCGGCGCCCAACGTGGTCCACCTGCCGGTGGCCGAGGCCACCGAGGTGGAGTACGACACCGGTGACCTCGACGCCGTCGCGGCCTCCGCCCGGACGCGGCGGGCGGAGCGGGCCCGGACCCGGGTCGATGTCCTCCGCCGGCGGCAGCAGGTGCTGGTGGTGCTCATGGGGGCGACGGTCGTGTCCCTGGGGGCGGCCTTCGTCCTGCAGCGGCCCTGGGCTCTCGGGCTCCACGGCCTCGTCGTCGCCGTCTTCGCCGCCTACCTGGTGGGCCTCCGGCGCCTGAAGCGCCTGGCCCTGGAGCGCCGGGCCAAGGTGCGCTACTTCCCGGTCGGCGCCCCCGTGCCGGCGTCCGCCCCGGCGGCCGGGTCGCAGAGCGTCGGCGCCCGTCGTGCTGACGGCCGGGCCGAGGCCCGCCAGGCCGCCGGCACCCGCTGACGCTGCGTACGCTAATCCCCGTGACACTGTCTCGATCTTCCAAGGCTGACGAGATACATGCCGCCGGCGACTGGGCCCGGGGGGTGCTCGAGAGCAAGCACAAGGCCCGGGAGACGACCCTGGCCGCCTGCCGGAGGACGATCCAGGCCTGCGCCGCCTCGATCCGGGCCGTCCACCGGGAGGAGTACGACACCGCCGTGGAGTTGTCGGCCCAGGCCGCGGCCCACCTGGCCGAGGCCCTGGCGGCCGTCGAGCAGCACCCCGACATCCGCCACGCCGGGTTCGTGCACGACGCCTCCAAGGAGTACGCCGAAGCCCGGATGACGCTGGCCTTCGTGCGGGGCGACCCGCTGCCGGCCGCCGCCGACCTCGGCGTCGAGGTCCAGGCCTACCTCAACGGCATGGCCGAGGCGGCCAGCGAGCTGCGCCGCTACGTGCTCGACCTGTTGCGTCGCGGCCGCCCGGAGCGGGGCGAGGAGCTCCTCGGCTACATGGACGAGGTGTACTCCCTCCTCATCACGGTCGACTTCCCCGACGCCATGACCGGCGGCCTGCGCCGCACGACCGACGCCCTGCGCGGCGTCCTCGAACGGACCCGCGGCGACCTCACCACGAGCCTCCTCCAGACCCGCCTCCTGGCCGGGATCGAAGCCAGCCGAGAGGCCCCGACCACCTGAGCGGCCCTCCGGCGGGCGCCCCTCGGCCGCCGCTGGTCTGATCGCAACATGTTGCAGTTGCTCTACCGGTTCCGACCCATCCTTCGGACTACGCTCAAACCTGCCAACGGGGGTGTAGCTCAGCTGGCAGAGCGCTACGTTCGCAACGTAGAAGTCGGCGGTTCAAATCCGCTCACCTCCACGATTTATGGTAGCAAATATGCTGGTCACAGGCACTTTTTGTGTCAGCCTATTTGTGCGAATTCCTAGAAGCGGGCGAGCCCTCATTTTGCTTGTCGCTGCCGGCTGGGTCAGGAGCCGGGTCATGGTGTCGGGTGGCGGGAGCGCTACGTTTCGCCGTAGCGCTCGGATTCGTCGGCCCCTGCCAGGGCCCTGGCAGGGCTCAACGGACGAGGGCGAGGACCCGGGAGAGCTCGAGCAACTGTGACGGCGTCTGCGGGAGTCCGCCGGCCAGCCAGTGGGACCGCTGAGGGTCCAGTCCACTCAGGAACA
>JAUZEY010000014.1 GCA_030838785.1 Actinomycetota bacterium
CCGGTCGGTGAGGCGGCATCCGCCGAGCCCGTGTCGGGGCCCGGACTTCCGCCGGTCTCCTCCACCTGTCCGGGTGGCGCGGCGGTCCCCTCGACCGACGCCGACGCCCGCCCGAGCACGTAGGTCAGGGCGCTGCCGGACTTGTCCTGCGACGTGATCCGCAGTGCAGGCGACGTCACGCCGCTGGCGGTCTCGCCTTTCGGCAGGAGCTCGACGGTGATGCCGGCGCCCTGCAATGCCTGGTTGACGGCCGCGGTGTCGGTGGCGGGCCCGGCGGCGCCCGCCACGGTGACCCCGCCCGGAGTGATCTCCACCGGTGCGTTCCCGACCATGGCGCCGACGACCGTGGTGTCGGCCTTGCGGGTCAGGAGCCCGTCCTGGCCGAGCATTGTGTCGGCCATCGACAGCACATGCCCGATCCGGAGCGGGCCGACGGAGAAGGCACTCGTCTCGGTGCGGGCGTGGGCCGTCACCCCGTCACCCGACGACACCGCCGACGACTCCGACCGGCTGAAGCCGAGGTCGCCGAGCCCCTCGATGCGGACGCCGACGTTCGACAACGACTTCGACATGAGGTCCGTGCTCTCCGCCCGGAGGGCGTAGGGCCCGTCCCCCGCCTCCTGCCTGGGAACGGCGGGGTTGTCGGACGCCACGTAGAGCGGATAGGCCGGCGCCGGGATGTTCCCCGCCCCCCGCAGCAGACCCGGGGCCGCCACCGCCGTGTCGCCGGGATAGGGAAAGGAGGCGAACGCCCGGCTTTCCCCCAGCGAGTTGACCGTCGACTGGGCCGCCGGCCCGCCCAGATCGACCAGCGTCTTGGTCAGCGTGACACCGGGCTGGACGAGTGTGACCCGCACGCCGTCGGCCGCCGCCACCGCCGAGAACGTGCCCGAGAACCGCCCTTCCCCGGCCGCCGGATGGACGGCCGCCGCCACTGGGCCGACGACCAGCAGCGTGCCGGCCGCCGCCAGGCGGAGCCGCCTGCGGCCCTCGCTCACGGCTCCAACCCCTTGAGGCAGAACATCTTGCCGTCGCTGGTCGACTTGCCTTTGGTGTTGACGACGGCCCAACCGCACCCGATCTTCTTGCGGGGCAACTGGGTACTGAAGCTCATCGGATAGACGAGCCCTCCGAGGTCGTCGCCGTTCAGAGCGTAAGCCCCTTCGAAGATCTTGTCCTTGGTGGGGACGTCGCCCTTGCCGATCACCTTGGCGATGTGCTCGAACGACTTGGCCGCCGCCCAGGCCCCGATGCCCGACGCCTCGAACACCGAGCCCGGCGAGTACTTCTTCACCGCCGCCTGGTACTCGGCGATGGCGGGGCTGCCGGACAGGAACCAGGGCAGGAACGAGCTGCCGACGACGCTGCCCTCCATGTTCGGGTCCGTGAGCCAGTCGTTGCTCTGCTGGTTCGACGAGGCCACCAGGATCGGCCGGTAGCCGAGCTTGACGCACGACGCCATGATCCGCTGGTCCGTGGAGCCGTCGAAGGCCGTGAAGAACACTTCGGCGCCGTTATTGCGCGCTTGCAGGCACTGTGAGGTGTAATCCGGCTGGGTCAGCGTCGCCTTGGCCTGGTAGACGACGTCCATGCCGCTGACCTTGGCCTGGTCGGGGAAGATCTTGTCGGCCACGCTGCAGTACTCGATCTCCTGGCAGGTGATGACCGCCGCCTTCTTCTTCCCCTGCGGGATGGCCACCTGCGCTCCGGCGGCGACCGTCACCCGCTGGAGGACGTCGCCGTTGGCGCCGATCGGGAAGTGGACGGGCGTGTCGTAGAAGTAGAACATCCCGCCGTCCTGGGAGACGACCGGCACCTTGTTCTGGATCTCGTAGTCCTTGCTGGCGCCGGCGCTGAGGGCGGCCGCCTGCCAGACGAGGGCGATCACCTTGTCCTGCTCGACGAACTGCCGGACCAGCGCCTGGTGGCGGGCGGGGTCGGCGCCGTCGTCGGCCAGGAGGTGCTTGATCTGATGACAGTTGATGCCGCCGGCGGCGTTGGTGGCCGCCACCCACGCCTTGAGCGTCTTGAAGCCGCTGCCGTAGACGTCGCCGAGGACGCCCGACGTCGTGCCCACCGTGCCGATCACGATGGGAGGCTCCGAGCCGGTGCAGCCGCCAGGTCCCGCCGGGTTCGGCGCCGCCGGTGTGCTCTTGGCCCCCGGGCCGGCGGCGGCCTGCTTGGCGCCGGCGGGCGACCCGGCTGCGCCGCTCGCCGTGCCCGAAGCGCTGCCGGTCCTTCCGGCCGAACCCGATGCCGATCCGGATCCGGTGCCCGACCCGGTCGACGAGGCGGCCCGGGAGGAACCCGCCGAGGAACCCCCGCCGCTGACCGCCGCCGCGCCGGTGGCCGGCCCGCCGGACGAACCGCCGGCCGTCACCGAGCCACCCGACGACGGTGCGCCGCCGTTCGCCGCCGCGGTGCCGGCGTCGCCGGCGGGAGCGGCGGTGGCATCCTCGGCCGCGCCGGGAGACGGGCCCGCCGCCTGGCTGGCGTTCCCCGCCCCGTTGAAGAGCGCCCGGATCTGGGCGTCGGAGCTGCGGTTGCCGCAGGCGGTGCCGACCAGCACCAGCGCCGCGGCCACTGCGGTGAGCTTGACGGTGGAACCACTCGGGAGCTTTACCGGCCTCCCCTGTCGCAAACGGAGTCGTGCGTTCATCTCCCCCTCCTTGCGCGATTCCTAAGCCGGCTTCACAGGAAAGACAAGTCCCGGTCGAGGCCGTAGCGGGGGTGCTCCCCGACGATGATCGTCTCGAAGATGCCGAAGCCGGTGGCGTCCCCTTCGCTGACGCGCACCACGCAGTCCCGCAACTGGTGGACCTCCCGGGCGGTGTAGTACTCGGAGCAGTCGTCGAAGCGCTCGCCGTCGAGGTGGTCGGGGCCGAGCCACATGCCGTGCCGGTGGCCCTTGAAGCCGAAGTACAGGCCGGTGCCGAGGTGGAAACCGGTGTCGCTGACGGGCTCGACCTGGATCTGGCGGGTCTTGCCCCAGCCCATGTCGAGCTCCAGCATCCCCCCGAGCAGGCGCCGGTTGCCCGGGTCGTATTTCAGCTCGTCGCGCATCCCGTTGATGCTGACCTGGGTGCCGTCGTCCCGGTTCTCGAAACCGGAGAAGTAGGTGACGACGTTGTCGACCTCCTGCAGGTAGTGGTGGATCTCGTACATCGACCCGTCCGGGCGGGTGAAGACCATCGGGCTCCACTGCAGGATGAAGTTGCTCGTCAGCCGGTTGGGAACGAAGACGTCGCGGGGCATCTCGCCCACATCCATGCGCACACCCCAGGAGTGGTCGCGGAAGCCCGTCCACCGCTTCTCGTCGATGCGAATGGTCTCGTCGCCGACCTTCACCCAACCGCTCACCACCACGGCCTGGTGGTAGCGGAGGATGTCGGACGAGATGCGGTAGCCGACCGGCGCCCGTTGCCGGTCACCCCGCTCCAGGAACGGCGGCAGCACGTTCCGGACCGTGACGTCGAAGCTGAGCGGCAGGGCGTCGTTCTCCCGCAGCCGGAACCAGGCCGTCTGCAGCGGTTCGGAGACGCCGTAGTCGAACGGGCCGACGCCGGTGCGCTCGGGGTCGTCGGACAGGCGGCGGCTGGCCCGCACCGTCCACTGCTCCCTGCCCCGGGAGATCCCGGCGAACATGTCCATCACGTCGCGGTTGTGGTACTTGCCGAGGCCGCAGTCGATCTGGATCGAGCCGTCCTTGGCGAACAGCGAAGCCCAGATCTTCTCCGTCCAGGAGATGTCGGACTCCCCCACCGTGGCGAAGGTCTCGGGAAGCTGGTGGCAGAGGAGTTCGTCGGCGGCGACGAGCTTCTGCATGTACTGGCGCATGGTCGGGACCCTTTCATTTCAGGACGACAGCGGTTCAGGAGGACGGGTCGGAGCTGAGGAGGGCGACGACGGCGGCGTTGCCGTCCATGCCGGAGGCGGCCCCGCCGAGGGTCTCGACGAGGCCGATCCGGGCGCCGGGCACCTGCCGGTCGCCGGCCACGCCGCGGAGCTGCCACACGATCTCGGCCAACTGGGCGAGCCCGGTGGCGCCGAGCGGATGGCCGCGGGACAGGAGACCGCCGCTGGGGTTGACCGGCTGGCGGCCGCCGAGGGCGGTGTGGCCGGACACGGCCAGCTCGGCGCCCTCCCCCGGCTTGCACAGCCCGAGGGCTTCGAGAGTCACGATCTCGCCGATGGTGAAGGCATCGTGGACTTCGAGGACGTCGACGTCCTCCGCCTCCACGCCGGCGGCGCTGAAGGCCTCGTCGGCCGCCCGGCGGACCGGCGCCACACCCCAGATCTCGTCGCTGCGCTGATCCCAGGGCCGGCCGGAGACCAGCGCGCTGGACAGGACCCGCACGTCGCCGGCCCGGGCCCGGCCGAGCACGGCGGCGGCGGCGCCGTCGGTGGTCGGGCAGCACTGCAGCAGCGTGAGGGGTTCGGCGATCATCTTCGAGGCGAGGACCTCGTCGAGGCTCGGCGCCCCGGAAGAGGAGGCACGCCCGAGGTGGGCCCGGGGATTGCGGACGCCGTGGGCCTTGTTCTTCACCGCCACCTGGGCCAGTTGCTCGACGGTGGCGCCGTGGACGGCGAGGTAGCGCTGGGCCCCGAGGGCGTAGAGGCCCGGCAGCGGGAGGCCGGCGGCGCCGTCGGCGTCGGTGGCCTCGGGGACGATGGCGCCGGTGAAGAGCGACGAGAGGTGCTCGACGCCGAAGGCCAGCACGGTGCCGTAGCGACCCGACGCCACCGCCTGGGCCGCTTCGTGGAAGGCGGCGGTGCCGCTGGCACAGGCCGCCTCGATGGTGACGACCGGCACCCCGCCGATCCCGGTGCCCCGCAGGACACGGATGGCGACACCGGGCGGGCCGAAGACGGTGCCGACGAACACGGCGTCGATGTCGTCGGCGGTGACGCCGGCCGCGGTCATGGCCTCCCCGATCGCCTCCCAGGCCAGCGTCTCCACCCGCTGGTCGGGGAAGCGCCCGAAGTGCGACGTCCCCACGCCCCACACGCCGACCGGCCGCGTCACGAGCCGCTCCCTTCGGGTTCGACGAACACGTCGTTGCCGTCGCCGGCGCTCGCCCCCGATTCCTGCGTCCCCCCCACCAGTCGGACCCGGCTCCCGACGGGAAGCACCCGGGTTTCGGTGACGTGGGCCAGGACGCGGGGGCCGTCGTCGAGGTCCACCGACGCCAGCGCAAACGGCGGCTTCCAGTGACCGACGGGCAGATGGACCACCGTCCCCGCCCAGACGGTGCCGCCCGGCCCGAACGATGCCGGGGTCAGCGCCCCCGCCGAACAGTTGGGGCACCACGGCGACTCCTGCGCCACGGCGTGCCCGCAGGCTCCGCACCGCCAGCCGGCCACCCGCCCGTCCACGATCCGGGGTCGCGGGTCGGCGACCGCAAGCCCGCCCAGGGCCTCACCGGCCCGGCGCTTCGAGATCGGGGCCGACGCTGCGGTCACGGTGTCCGGCCCAGCGACAGGGTCATGTCGGGCGTCTCGAGATGCACGTGCGAGCCTGAGGCGTGTCGGAGCAGCTTCTGGAGGAGCCGCACCTCGGGCGACCGGGGAATCGGGTAGTCCCGCCGGGCCGGACCGGCGGCCCGCATGGCGGCGATGTCGTCCTCGTTGACCAGCAGGCGCAGCAGGAGCTCGTCGTCGTCGCCGCCCGTCCCCATCTGCTGGCGCAGCTCGTCGAGCGTCGGCTGCGGCGGTTCGTAGCGATCGAACTCCTTGGCCCGGGGCGAGCTCATGATCCGGTCGAGGACCTCGGGGTCGAGCTTGCCGACCGGGTCGCCGTAATGCCCGCAGGCGTAGAACACGACCTCGTCAGGGACGATCTCGTACCGCTCCTTCGTCGTCACGTTGAGGACGGCCTGCGTGCCGACCAGCTGCGAGAACGGTGTGGCCATGACCGGGAAGCCGAGCTCTTCCCGGATCCGGGCCATCTCGGTCAGCACGTCGTCGAGGCGGTGGGCCATGCCCCGGTCCCGCAGCTGGTTCAGCATCGTTCCGGTCATGCCCCCGGGCAGCTGATGCTGGTAGGTGGTGACGTCGTATTCGGCCGGGATGCCGACCGGCCAGCCCTCGCCCTCGGCCACGCCGACGAGGTGCTCGGCGATGCGACCGAACGGTTCGGCGTCGAGGGCGGCGTCGTGGCCGCTGGCCCGGATGTTCCGCAGCATCATCTCCACCGACGGGTGCGACACTCCGTTGGCCAGCGGCCGGGCGGCGGTGTGGATGCGGGCCGCGCCGAGCCGGATCCCCTCCAGGTAGCACAGCGGCGCCATCGTCCCGTTGTTGTGGAGGTGCAGCTCCAGGGGCAGCCCGCCGATGGCGCCGAGGACGGCGGGAAAGAGCGTACGGGCCCGCTCGGGGGTCAACACGCCGGCGGCGTCTTCGAAGTAGATCCCGTCGGGGCCGAGGGCGGCGAGTTCCTTGGCCTTCTCGGCGTAGTACTCGTCGGTGTGGACGGGGCTGTTGGCGAACAGGATGCAGGGGACGACCTCGGCACCTTCGCCTTTGGCCACCTGGGTGAGCCGGGCGACCTTGTCGACGTTGAACAGCCCGTCGTAGATCCAGAAGCTGTCCATGCCGTGGGCCACGAGCCGGCGGACCCACAGGTCCATGACCGAGTCCGGCGTGAGCCCGAAGGTGACGATGCCATTGCTGCGGGTCCCCGCCCGCAGCCGGCTGCGGGGCATGGCCGCCGACAGCGCCGAGAGGTACTCCCAGGGGTCCTCCCGGCAGTACCGCACCTGGACCTCGAAGATGGAGCTGCCGGCGATGTCGACGGCGTGGTAGCCGACCCGGTCGAGGTCGGGGGCGATGGGGAGGGCATGGCCGAGACGCATGCGCATGCCCCACCAGCTCTGCTGGCCGTCGCGCAGGGTCTGGTCGATGAACTCGACGGTGCTCACGATGCGTTCCTCGTTTGCAGGAAGTCGGGGAGGGCGGTGGCTTCGACCCAGCCGGTGTGGACCCGGTCGGCCCGGTAGTCGGGGTGGTCGATGACGAAGCGGTGGAACTCGATGGTGGTCGGCACGCCGGCGACGACGAAGCGGTCGATGGCGGCGGCCATGCGGTCGGCGGCGTCGCCGCGGTCGGCGCCGTGCACGATCAGCTTGGCCAGGAGCGAGTCGTAGAACGGCGGGACGTCGGCGCCGGGGAAGCAGTGCGTGTCGACCCTGATGCCGTCGCCCTCGGGGGCCTGCCACTCGTCGATGTGGCCGGGGACGGGCAGGAAGCCGTTGGCCGCCGACTCGGCGGTGATGCGGCATTCGATGGCGTGACCCGCAGGCCGCGGGTCGAAGACCGGCAACGGTGCGCCGGCCGCCACCGCCAGCTGGGTGGCGACGATGTCGGCGCCGGTGACCATCTCGGTGACCGGGTGCTCGACCTGGACGCGGGTGTTCATCTCCAGGAAGAAGAAGCTGTCACGGTCGAGGTCGTAGAGGAACTCGACGGTGCCGACGTCGTCGTAGGCCAGGGACTCACCGAAGGCCAGGGCGGCGGCGACGATCTCGTCCCGGCGGGCGGGCGGGATGCCGGCGGCCGGTGCCTCCTCGACGAGCTTCTGGTGGCGGCGCTGTATGGAGCAGTCCCGCTCGCCGAGGTGGGCGAGGCGGCCGTGCCGGTCGCCCATGAGCTGGACCTCGACGTGGCGGGCGTGCTCGACGTAGCGCTCCAGGTAGAGCCGCCCGTCGCCGAACGCCTCCCGGGCCTCGGCCGAGGCGGTGTCGAACCGGTCGGCCAGCTCGGCGGCGGACCGCACGATCTTCATGCCCCGGCCACCCCCGCCGGCGACGGCCTTGAGCAGCAACGGAAAGCCGACGTCGCCGGACAGGGCCCCGGCTTCGGCGGCCGACTCCAGGGGGGAGGAGCCGGCCGCCACCGGGATCCCGGCCTTCTCGGCCAGCTCCCGGGCCCGGGCCTTGTCGCCGAGGTCGCGGATGAGCTCCGCCCGGGGGCCGACGAACACGAGCCCCTCCTGCTCGCAGGCCTCGGGCAGCTCGGCCCGCTCGGACAGAAAGCCGTAACCCGGGTGGAGGCCCGAACAGCCGGTGCCCTTGGCGGCCTCGACCACGACGCCGATGTCGAGGTAGCTGGCCGAGGCGGCCGGCGGCCCGATGCAGACGGCCCGGTCGGCGATGCGGGCGGGAAGACCGGTCCGGTCGGCGGTCGAGTAGCCGACGACGGTCTCGATCCCGAGCGCCCGGCAGGCGCGGATGATGCGAACGGCGATCTCGCCCCGGTTGGCCACGAACAGGCGCGTCAGCGGCGCGACCCGCCGGG
>JAUZEY010000037.1 GCA_030838785.1 Actinomycetota bacterium
TCTCGACCATCATGGCCGGGGCGGCCGAGGCCGGGGCCGGCTTGGCGGGGGCCGGTGCCGGTGCCGGTGCCGGTACCGGGATGTGTGCGGCCGGGGCCGGCGCAACGCCGTTCGTGTGCGGCCGGGCCGGGAAGGGGATCTCACCCGACAGCATGGCCTCCACCCGGTCGAGCTTGCGCCACTCGTCGTGGAGGTCGGCCAGGATCAGGAGCGTGGCCCCGGCGCCGAGCAGGAACAGCCCACCGAGGCCGCCGGACACGATGTAGGACAGCTGTTCGGCGACGTAGGGCGAGTCGCTCACCCCGAGGTACCCGAGCACGAGCAGCACGGCCCCGAGGGCGATGAGCGTGAACCCGAGAACGCGGTCCCATTCCGCCCGCAGCCAGGTCATGAGGTCCATGCGGCCTTCACCCCTTTGAGGCGCCAGAGGGCCGACGAGGCGAGGAGCATCGCCCCGGCGACGCCGATGACGGCGTAGAAGAACTTGGTCGTGCCCCGGACGTCGCGGGCGAGGATGGCCTGCTGGGTCGGGCCGCCGGTGACCGGGGCGGCCGACAGCGAGCCGGAGCCGCCCGCCGCCCCACCGGCGAGGCCGGTCGCGTCGCCGGAACCGGAGCCGGAGAGGCCGCTCGACCCGAGGACCGCGCCGGACCCGGACCCCGAGCCGGAGGAGCCCGAGAGGCCCCGCCCGGAGTTGGCGGTGCCGGTGCCGGCGGAGCCGGACGTCGAGCCCCCGCCACCGGAGACGCCGGTGGATCCGGCCGGCGGCACGGCACCGGTGCCGGACGGGAGGTTGTCGGACGGGAGGTTGTCGGCCGGGGCGCCGACGGCGGGCAGGCCGGGGACGGCCGAGCCGAAGAGGATGAAGGTGCTGGCGCCGCCGATCCGGTAGATGAACGTGCCCTTGGGGTTCCCCTCGACCGGGATCGTGTGCTTGGACCTGATCTCGAGGACGTCGCCCGCCTGGCCGCCCTCCACGTCGTTCCCGGCGATGGCCTTCACCGTGATGCCGGCCTGGGCGAGCGCCTGGTTGACCGAGTCCGACCCGGTGCCGACGGGGACGGGCACCGTCTGCCCGCTCGGGTGCACCCCGTCACGGTCGATCGTGACCGGCTGGTCGCCGACCTTGGCCCCCTCGATGAGCAGGTCTGTCTTCGTGGCGGGCTTGGCCGCCCCGGGCTCGTAGGTGGTGACCGACTTCGACGTGACGGAGCTGATCTTGAGAGCGCCGTTGGCAAAAGACAGCCCTTGGGTCACGCCGACGGCGGTCATGGTCAGCTTCCCGCTGCCGTCGAGGATGCCGTTGCTGTCGGCGCTGGACCGGGTGACCGGGCTGTCGGCGCCGCCGAAGGCGAAGGTGGCCGCACCCGACGCCTTTCCCTGGTCGGCGGCGGCCCTGAGGGTGTAGGTGCCGCCCGGGTCCTTCACCTCCGAGGCCGGGGTGACGGGGTAGTCGGCCCGGGCGTAAAAGGGGTACCCGGGGACCGGGACGCCCGTGGCGAAGGTCAGGAGGCCGGGAGCGGTGACGGCGTTCTCGCCCGGATAGGGCAGCGACCCGAAGCCGGTCGCCTTGCCGGTGGTGTCGACGTTGGCCTGCGCCACCGGCCCGCCGCCGTCGAAGAACTCCGAGACCACGACGTAGTCGGGCACGGTGTAGGTGGCCCGCATGCCCGATGCCGACGCCACGCCCACCAGGCTCCGCGCCTCGGAGTCCGCTCCGGCCCGGGCCCCGGTGACGAACCCCGTCACCGAGACCGTCATCAGCAGCAGCCCGGCCCCTGCCACCCGGCGTCGAAGCCGCCCGGTCCGCTCCGCCTTCACGAGCGCCCCCTCCGATCGACACGACGAGCGATCGTCGCTATGACTGACTCTTCATTCAATCACCGGCCCGGAGAGGCCGTCAAGGTTTCCCCGTCCGGGGCCGGTCACTCCGGCTGTGCCTCGTCGGCCCGGTTGACGCCCACGGCCGACAGCAGGTCCTCGTGGAGCTGCATCCAGACGGTGTGGTAGGAGTCGCACCGGGGCGACGCCAGCCAGGCCCGGTCCCCGCTGATCTTGTCCAGGGCGTCGGTCAGCCGGCCCCGGTAGCCGGCGAAGCGGGGTACGGACTTCGCCAGGGGCTCGATGAGCGTCGCGGCCCGCTCGTCGAGGCGGTCGAGCCGCTCCAGGATCTTGAAGTCGTAGGCGGCGTCGGAGTGGTCGTTGGGCTGGTTGCCGGGCTTCAGCTGCCAGTCGGTGCAGATCCGGAGGAACTCGACGTTGAAGACCAGGAACCGCTCGTAGGTGGCCTTGGCCAGCGCCTCGTCCTCCGAGCCGGGGGTGAGGCGGGCCCAGGCGGCGTGGGCCTCCCGGCCGGCCGGGGCCAGAGCCAGGTTGGGCCCTCGCACGAGGACCATCCCGGCGTTGGTCAGCTCCGCTTCGACCGGGCCGCCCTTGGCCGGGCGAAATCCTCGGAGGCGGAGATCGTGGAGGAGCGCCCAGGCGTCCTCCGTCAGCGTGGGAACGGGACTCTGACTGATGTCTGCGCTCATGGCGGCACATGTTAACGTGTCCCCCCGGCGACTGACCGAACGTTCACTCAAAGGAGGGCCGCCGTGGGTGGCAGGCTGCCTTCTCCGGGGGACACCCCCGTACCCCGGGGCAGCATCGACGCCGTCTGGAAGCGGCCCGGTGTGGTGACCGTGCTCGACGTCGAGAACGACCGCGTCGTCGACCACCGGGGGGTGGCGGACCCCGACAACCTGGAGATCGTGCTCCACTTCGCCGGCACCTGGTGGGAGTTGCTCGGCGCCCTGCTGCCCGTCCTCGGCGACGCCCTCGACAGCGGCTGGACGCCGGGTCGCTGGTGGGCCTGCGCCGGCGGCGACCACGTCGCCCTGGGCCGCGACGGCCGAGCCCTGCTGGTCGAGGCGGCCGCCGCCGACCCCTACCTGGCCGCCCTGGCCGGCGACGGCACCGTCGAAGACACCCGGGTGTGGTGAGCGGTACACTCCACTGGTCGAACGTTCATTCAGTTAGGGGGGCGGAATGATCGACAGGTCCCCGTGGCTCCGGGCCTCCGGGGCTCTGGCGGTTGTGCTCCTGGTCGCCGGTTGCGGTTCCCGGGTCGATCGCCAACGTCTCTCCGCCACCGGCGGCGGCCTGTCACTGTCGTCGGCTCAACACCGGGCTGCGGCGGGCGCCGGCTCCCCGTCCGCCGGTGGCACGGCATCACCGGTCGGCGCCGCCGGGGCGTCGGTCACCGGCACGGCGGCGTACGGGATGGCCACTCAATCGACCGGCACCGGGGCGATGGGCGCCAGCGCGGCAACGGCGGGCTCAGCGGCCGGCGCCCGTCAGGACACCAGCCGCGCCACCGCCAGAGCCGCCCTGGCCGGCGCCACCGCCAGACCGCCCGGCGCTCCGGCCGGCACCGGCGGTTCGGCGGCCGGCGGCGGCGCGGGAGCGACCGGGGCGGGCGTCGCGGCCGGGTCCGGCCCGGTCCCCGGCGCCCCGGGTGCACCGGGGAAGGGCGCGACGGCGACGGCCCGGGCGCCCATCGTGTTCGGCACCTTCGGGACGGGGAGCGGCGTCCTCGGCCGGGCCGTCCAGCCGATCATCACCGCCGACAAGGCCTGGAGCGCCGACGTCAACGCCCGGGGCGGGCTGGCCGGCCATCCCGTCAAGCTCATCTTCGGCGACGACGGCGGTGATCCGGCGGCGGCGTTGGCCATCGCCAAGCGGATGGTCGAGCAGGACAGGGTCGTGGCCTTCGTCGGCACCTACCTGGTCACGACCACCCCGGCCGTCACGCCCTACCTGGAGCAGGTCGGCGTCCCCATGATCGGCGGCCCGGGGGGCAACGAGATCGAGGACCACTCCCCCATGGTCTTCAACCCCCAGATCGGCTCCGACGAGGCGCTGGGCCACGGCATCCACCTGGCCGTGACCAGCCAGTCCGACAAGCGGAAGATGGCCATCCTCTACTGCCGGGAGGCGTCGTCGTGCCGGCAGCAGCGCGACCGGGCCCTGCAGTTCGCCCCGCTGTACGGGATGACGATCGTCTACGAGGCCCAGGTCTCGATCGCCCAGCCCGACTTCACCGCCGAGGTCATCTCGGCCCGCAACGCCGGCGCCGAGATCGTGACGATGCTGACCGACGAGCAGACGATCGTCCGGGTGGCCCGCTCCGCCCACCGGCAGGGCTGGAGCCCGGTCGTGACCGGCACCTACACCGCCAACGCCGAAGTGGTGCAGACGGCCGACGCCGAGGGCGTGCTGGGGATCGCGGCCACCGTCCCCTATCGCAGCTCGCCGAAGATGCAGCCCTACCTCGACGCCGTCGCCCGCTACGTGCCCGACGGCGCCCTCGGCGGCTACGGCGCCACCGCCTGGGTGCAGGACAAGCTGATCGAGCGCCTGTCGGCGGGCTTCGCCGATCGCAACCCCACCACCGCCGACTACCTCGACGCCCTCTACGCCCTGCGGGGCGAGACGCTCGGCGGGCTCGTGCCGCCGATCACGTTCAACAAGGGCCCGCACGCCCACGTGAACATGTGCGGCTTCCCGATCAGGGTCGTGAACGCCAAGCTGACCGCGCCGCTCGGCGACAACTACGTCTGCGCGAAGGGATACTGAGATGGAGACTCCTCGGGGGACACCCCCGCCCCCCCGCGCCATCCGGCCCGAGGACGACAGCTCCCACTCCGCCCCGCCCGATGCCGACGAGTTCTGGCAGGAGAGCTGGTACCTCGGCTGGTACGACCCGGAGAAGAAGGCGGCCGGGTTCCACCACTTGGGGCTCCAGCGGGTGCGGCAACGGGCCGACCTGTGGAGCTGGATCGCCGTCGACGGCGCCGTGGTCGGCAAGTACCAGAACCTGCGCCTCCCCCTCCCGGCCGACGACCTCTCCGACCTGACCCTCGGGCCGCTCCACGTGCTGACCAAGACGCCGCTGCGGTCGTACGCCGTCAGCGCCGGCTACGACAACGGCAACCGGAGCGACGTCGTCTACGAGTCGTTCACCGATCCCTTCGCCTTCTCCCTCGGCAGCGACGACATCGGCAAGGACCACTACGAGTCGATGGGCCGCGTCACCGGCACCGTGACGGTGGCGGGGGCGGAGAAGGAGGTGGCGGGCTGGGCCTACCAGGACCACTCCTGGGGCCCCCGGCACTGGGGCCTGCTCCTCACCCACCGCTGGCTGTGGGCCACGTTCGGGCCCGACCTCTTTTTCTCCGCATTCACGTTCACCACACCGAAGGGCCGCCTCGACTTCGGCTACGTCTACGACGGCGGCGAGTTCCGGGGCGTCACCCGTCTCGACACCGGTACCCGGGTGTCGGACGACGGCCACTCCCCCGCCGGCTGCGACGCCCGCATCTGGACCGCCGACGGCCGCGGCTACCACATCACCGGCCAGTGCCAGGTGACCAGCGTCAGCACCCACGACGAAGGGGTGTTCCTCACCGACGGGATGACGGTCTTCGAGTGCGGCGGCCGCCTCGGCACCGGCATCTTCGAGATCAACGAGCTCAAGGCCCCCACCGCCGCCCACCGGGCC
>JAUZEY010000069.1 GCA_030838785.1 Actinomycetota bacterium
GGGCACTCCTGGCTCGGCCTGATGCGCCTCGACTACATCACCATGGTGAAGAACCTGGGTGGCGATGCCTCCGCCCTCGAGGCGGTCACGGTGGTCGACACCGCCCCCGACCACGCCAAGTATCCCCAGTGAGCATCCTGGTCCGCCTCGAGCGGGTGACCTGTGCCTACGACCGGACCCCGGTCCTGGTCGGGGCGGACCTCGAGGTCGGCGAGGGTGAGTTCATCGGCATCGTCGGCCCGTCGGGTTCGGGCAAGACGACGATGCTGCGCGCGCTGCTCGGCGCGGTGCGGCCGCTGTCCGGCACTGTCCGGCGCCGTCCGGGGCTGACCGTCGGCTACGTCCCCCAGATCGAGACGGTCAACTGGACATTCCCGGTCACCGTCCTCGAGACGGTCCTCATGGCCCGGACCGCGGGGCGCCACCTGCCGTGGCCCAGCGCCCAGGAGCGACGCGACGCCGGAACGGCGCTGGCCCGGCTGGGCCTCGCCGGTCTCGGGCGGCGCCATATCGGCGAGCTGTCCGGGGGTCAGCAGCAGCGTGTGTTCATCGCCCGGGCCCTGCTCCAGCAACCGCAGCTGCTGCTCCTTGACGAACCCACCGCCGGGGTCGACGTCCGCACCCGCCACGAGGTACTGCACCTCCTGGCGGACCTCAACGCCGAAGGGCTGGCCATTCTCCTGACCACCCACGACCTGAACGGGATGGCCGCCCACCTGCCCAAGCTGGTCTGCCTCAATACCGAGATCACCGGTGTGGGCCCGCCGGAAGCGGTGCTCACCCCCGAGGTGCTGGAGCGGACCTACGGCGCGCCGATGGACGTCATCGAGCACGCCGGCATGCGGGTCGTCCTCGACCGCCCCGGCGCCTATGGCGACAACGTCGTCCGCCTCCCGCAGCGGGGAACCGCCTGATGCACACGCTGCTGGAGCCGTTCTCCTACGGCTTCTTCCGCCACGGGATCCTCGTAGCCACCCTGGCCGGGGCGCTGTGCGGCCTCGTCGGCGTGTACGTCGTGTTGCGGGGCATGAGCTACATCGGCCACGGCCTCTCCCACGCCATCTTCGGCGGGGCGGCAGCCAGCGCCGTCATCAACTTCAACTTCTACATCGGGGCGGGGCTATGGGGGCTGGCCTCTGCCCTCATGATCGGGCGGGTCACCCGCCGACGCATCATCGGTTCCGATGCCGCCATCGGGGTCATCACGACCGCCTCCTTCGCTCTCGGTCTCGTTCTCTTCGGCTTCTTCGGCGTCGCCCACAAGAGCGTCGACGCCGTCCACTACGGCTCCATCCAGGGTGTCTCGGTGGCCGACGTCTGGGTGGTGGCCGCCGTGACGGCCGCCATCGCGGCGACCGTCTTCCTCCGCTACCGGGCGCTGCTCTTCGTCACCTTCGACCCCGAAGTGGCCGACGTCTCCGGCGTCAACGTCGCCCGCACCGACGCCCTCCTCATGCTCATGCTGGCCGTCTCCATCCTGGTCACCATGAAGGTGATCGGCGTCGTCCTCATCGCCGCAATGCTCGTCATCCCCCCAGTCATCGCCCGCATGCTCACCAACAGCTTCTCCCGCATGCTCTGGCTCTCCGTCGTCATCGGCGCCGTCTCCGGCTTCGCCGGGATGTACCTCAGCTACCACCTCGACGTCTCCTCCGGCGCCACCATCGTCCTGGTCGGAGGCACGCTCTTCGGCATCGTCTTCGCCGCCACCGGACCCCGAGGACTACGACGCGCCGCTGGCCTCGAAGGGCACGGACCGGCCCTACCCGTCGAAGTGGAGACAGCCCGCCTGTGATCCGGGCGGGCGCCCGCCCACAAGCCGTCGCTGTCCTCGGAGCGGCGCTCGCGGTCCCGGTGCCCCGCCCGTCCGCCGGCGCCGGCCCCGACCAACCAGCGTTCCATTTCCGCAGTATCCCGGTAAATGAACGCCAGTTGCTGCCCGGTGTTCATCTACGACCTGTGGGGCGAGTCGGTGAACATCGCGAGCCGCATGGAATCGCACGGCCGCTCCGGCGCCATCCAGATCATCGAACGCACCTGGCGGTCTGGCATCACCAGGCCAGCGCCGAAATGGGCTCTGACCTGCTCGTTTACGGGCTCCGGGGGGGAGATTCGAACTCCCGACCAAGCGCTTAACAGGCGCCCGCTCTGCCACTGAGCTACCCCGGAAGACTGACTGCCGGAGACTATATCGTCGCCTGGGTGGGGGCTCTTGAGTCCCAATCCTCCGGATTTAGTCCGTAGCGGTGGCGGCGGCAGCCAGCTGGGCGGCGGTGACGGGGAACCACTCGGCCGGGTTCGCCGTGCACAGGAGGCGCAGCGCCCGGCGCCGGGCCTCGGGCGTCAGACCGGCGGGCCAGCTGTCGATGAAGGCCACGGTCCGGGGAACGGCGAGGCCCCCCAGGGCGTCGTGGACGTAGCTCCGCAGCTCCCGGGCCAGCTCGTCGCCGGCCTCGGCTTTCTTTGGCGGCTCTCGCCGCCCCTGTCGGGGGGACACCTCCCATCCCCCGGGGGCCTCCAGGACCACGCAGGCGCACAGCGCCTGGCCGCGGCGCTCGTCAGGCACGGCCACCACGTCGACGGCCCTCAGCAGCGGATGCTCCTCCAGGATCTGGCCGACCTCCGTCAGCGATACCTGCTGGCCGGAGATGCTGACCACGGGGTCGCGCCGGCCCACCAGGGTGAGGCGGCCGTCGACCTCCCGGCGGGCCTCGTCGCCGGTGGCGTAGGCCCCGGGGTAGGGGCCCCACCAGGCATCGCCGGTCTCGGGGCTCCCTTCGACCTCGAGGAACGTCCCCGGCCATGGGTGGAGCAGCACCAGCTCGCCGGTGTCGCCGGCCGCGACCGGGCGCCCGCCGGCGTCGACCACCTCCAGCCCCGGGTCGGGCACGGCCGGCGACAGCGGCGCCGGCGTCACCGTGACCAGGCCGGCCAGCTCCGTCTGGCCCCAGGCGTTGGCCACCAGGGCCCGTCCGCCGCCCACCTCGAAGTCGAGCCAGTCGCGGGTCTCGGGTTCGATCCGCTCGCCGAGAGTCACGATCAGCCGCAGCGAGGACAGGTCTGCGTCGGCCGGCGGCGTGTCGACCCATTGCCGCAGGCTGCGGACGACCGACGGCGTCGTGACCAGCGCGTTGACCCCGTACCGTTCGGTGATCTCCCACGCCCGGGACCGGCTCGGGACGTCGAGGGTGCCCTCGCTCATGACGGTGGTGGCGCCGCAGGCGAGAGGCCCGTAGACACCGTGGGTCTGGCCGCCGATCCAGGCGATCTCCGCTGCGCACCAGACGACGTCGTCGGACCGGGTGGTGAGGGCCCGGCGGTGGATGGTGGCCGCGGCCACCAGATAGCCGCCGGTGCGGTGCACGATCCAGGTCGGCCGGCCCCGCCGATGGGCCAGCGGCACCATGAGCAGCGGATGGTCGGCCGGCACCAGCGCCGGCTCCCCCGCGGCGGCGAGCACCCGCCGGGCGCCGGGGCGGGGCGCGGCCACGAGGTCGTGGTACCACCGGTCGCCCTCGTACCAGCCGACGTCGACGCCCACCCGCCGGACGACGACGGTGGCCTCGACGCCGGCCGCGGCGGCCAGCGCCTCGTCGGCCCGGCTCTTCGACGGCACGATGAGCCCGTGGCGGAAGGCGCCGTCCTGGGTGACGAGGACCTTGGGGCCGAGGTCGGAGAGGCGGTCGGCCAGCGCGTCGGCCGGCAGCGACGCCGACAGCAGCCCGTGCACCGCGCCGATCCGGGCGCAGGCCAGCATGGCCACCACCGTCTCGGGGAGCCAGCCCAGGTGGAGACCGACCCGGTCGCCGGACTCGACGCCGAGGCCCCGGAGGGCGTCGGCGAAAGTGACGACCTCGGCGTGGAGGGCGCCGTAGGTGATCGTGCGCCGGTCGCCCGTCTCGCCTTCCCAGTAGATGGCCACCTGGTTGGCCCGCGCCGGCAGGTGCCGGTCGAGACAGTTCACCGAGGCGTTGAGGACGCCGCCCGCGAACCAGCTCCCGCCGGGGCGGTCGTCCCGGTGGACGGCGTCGAAGGGCCGCGCCCAGCTGACCCCGGCCGCCGCCTCCTCCCAGCCCGCCAGCGCCGCCTCCCGGCCGTCAGCCATCGGGGCCGTCAGGCATCGGGGCCGTCAGCCATCGGCCATCGCCCGCCCCGCGGCCCGGGCCGCCCGGACGAGATGGGGGGCGACCTCGTTGCGCAGCACGTCCTCGGGGAACGTCCCGGGGTCGCCCCGGGCACAGAGAGCGGCCAGCGGCTGGCCGGCCCGGTCGACCACCGGCACCGCCACCTCGGCCATGGCCCGGTCGCCGTCGGGGCCGAGGAGGAGGAACGGAGCGTCGGCCCACGAGCGCCGGTCCCGGTTGGACGGGCGACTCCGCCCGTCCACCGCCTCGGACCACGCCTCGGGCCCGCCCAGGGCCAGCAGGAGGCGGCCGGCGGCGGTGTCCAGCGCCGAGTGCACCCTGTGCGCCTCCCGGAACACCCCCGCTCCCTCCTCGCCGTCGACCCGGTCGACGTAGATGATCGACGTCCGCACGAGCAGGGCCACGAGGATCGTCGTCTTGGTGGTGTCGCGCAGCTCCCGCAGGTAGGGCGACAGCGCCCGCAGCGTCGGGAGCCGGTCGAGGTAGCGCTCGGACAGGCGCACGATCTCGGGCCCCAGGCTGTAGCGGAGCGACCGGGGATCCTGCTCGACGAGACCGGCCAGGGCCAGGGACCGCAGCAGCCGGTGGACGGTGGGCAGCGACATCCCGGACCGCTCGGCGAGGTCGGTCAGCTGGTTGTAGGCCGGTCCCTCGGCCAAAAGGGAGAGGAGCAGCGTGGCGTTGCGGACCGTGCCGAGCGTTCCCCGGTGGTCGTCGCCCTGCATGGCCGTCACGTTAACAGGGAAGGGGGCTTCAACTGCCGGTATGACCTTTCACATAGTGAAAGGCTACGATGCCCCGGCTGGTTGGCCGACATCGGCTCGCAACTTGAATAAGCTGCCCGCTTGAGATCCCGTGGGGGGAGGCTGGTGTGTCCCGGGCTTACCGGCACAACCTGAACGGCAGCACGCTCGAGGCCGGAGCGCTGCAGATGGAGATCAAGGACATCACTCTCCGGTTCGGGGGCGTGCGCGCCCTCGACGGGGTGTCGTTCAACGTCGCCCAGGGAGACATCCACGCCATCATCGGGCCCAACGGGGCGGGCAAGACCAGCCTGCTGAACTGCATCAGCGGCCTGTACCGGCCCCAGGTCGGCGAGATCGTCTTCCACGGCGGCGATCGGGGCGACCGCAACCTCGTCCGGACCAAGCCCGGCGCCATCGCCCGCCTCGGCATCGCCCGTACGTTCCAGAACATCGAGCTGTTCCGGCACATGACCGTGCTCGAGAACCTGATGCTCGGCCGGCACACGCACATGAGCCACCACCTGCTGGCCTCGTTCCTGTACTACGGGCCGGCCCAGCGGCAGGAGATCAGGGAGCGGGAACTGGTCGAGGAGGTCATCGACCTGCTCGAGATCCAGGCGGTGCGCAACAAGGAGGTCGGCGCCCTGGCCTACGGGTTCCAGAAGCGCGTCGAGTTGGGCCGGGCCCTGTGCATGCAGCCGTCGCTGCTCCTCCTCGACGAGCCGATGGCGGGCATGAACGCCGAAGAGAAGGAGGACATGGCCCGCTTCGTCCTCGACGTCAACGACCTGGCCGGAGTCACCACCGTGCTCATCGAGCACGACATGGGAGTGATCATGGACATCTCCGACCGGGTCAGTGTCCTCGACTTCGGCCGCTGCATCGCCGACGGCGCCCCGGCCGAGGTCGGGAGCGACCAGGCGGTCCGCGACGCCTACCTGGGCCAGGAGGCCAACGCGTGACGCGACTTCGGGGGACACCCCCGCTCCCCCGGGTGACGCCCCGGAAGGCCCGGACCGACCCGCTGCCGGTCGACGAGACGACGACCTTCCCCAAGCTGCTGGCCGAGCTCGACCGGCGCTACGGCGACAGCCGCATCGCCGTCCAGGAGAAGCGCTACGGCATCTGGCAGCCGTCCGGCTGGCACCAGCTCCACACCCGGGTGCGGAACTTCGCCCACGGCCTCGCCTCCCTCGGCGTGCAGCCCGGCCAGGTGGTGGCCGTGCTCGGCGACAACCGGCCGGAGTGGCTGATCTCCGAGCTGGCCGCCCAGTCGCTCGGCGCCTGCACCGTGGGGATCTACCCGACGAGCGTGGGGGAGGAGGTCGTCCACGTCCTCACCGACGGGCAGGTCCGGGTGGTCGTGGCCGAGGACCAGGAGCAGGTCGACAAGCTGATCGAGCTGAAGGACCGGCTGCCGGCGGTCGAGAGGGTCATCTACTACGACACCCGCGGCCTCGAGCTGTACGACGTGCCCTACCTGTCCGAGTTCACCGCCGTGGAGGCCGCCGGGCGGGAGTGGGGCGAGGCCCATCCCGGCTGGCTCGACGAGCAGATCGCCGCCGGCCGGGCCGCCGACGTGGCTGTCATCTGCACCACCTCCGGCACGACCGGCCGGCCCAAGCTGGCCATGCTGTCGCACGCCAACCTGCTCGAGATGGGGCGGTCGATGACCGAGCTCGACCCCATCGGGATGGGGGCCCGGTACCTGAGCTTCCTGCCCCTGGCCTGGATCGGCGAGCAGATGATCGCCGTGGCCTGCGGCCTGCAGCTCGGTTTCACTCTCAGCTTCGCCGAGGAGGCCGCGACCCAGCGGGCCGACCTCCGGGAGCTCGGTCCCAACCTGATGTTCAGCCCACCCCGGATCTGGGAGGACATGCTCAGCTCGATCATGGTCCGCGTCGGCGAGGCGGGCTTCGCCAAGCGCAAGACGTTCGGCTGGGGCCAGGCGGTGGGTGACCGCTATGCCGACAGCAGGCTGAAAGGCGCCAAGGCCGGGCCCGGGCTGCGGCTCCAGCACCGCCTGGCCGACTGGGTGGCGCTGCGCCCGGTCCGGGAGCAGCTCGGCCTGACCCGGATCGACCGTTGCTACACCGGCGGCGCCCCGCTCGGCCCCGACGTCTTCCGCTTCTTCCACTCCATCGGCGTGAACCTGAAGCAGATCTACGGCCAGACCGAGATCTGCGGCATCGCCGTCATGCACACCGACGACGACATCAAGTTCGCCACCGTCGGCAAGCCCTGCCCCGGCACCGACATCCGCATCGCCGAGAACGGCGAGATCCTGCTCAAGTCGAAGGCCGTCTTCCACGGCTACTACGGCAACGAGGCGGCCACCGCCGAGGCCATCGACGCCGACGGGTGGCTCCACACCGGCGACGCCGGTTATCTCGACGAGCACGGCCACCTGGTGGTGATCGACCGGGCCAAGGACGTCATGGAGATGCCCGACGGAACCCGGTTCAGCCCGGCCTTCATCGAGAACAAGCTGAAGTTCTCGCCCTACGTCGAGGAGGCGGTCGTCTTCTGGCAGGACGGGCAGGCCGACATCACCGCCATCCTCACCATCGAGCCGTCGACGGTGGGGGCCTGGGCCGAGCACCGCCGCCTCGGCTACACCACCTACACCGACCTGGCCGGCAAGCCCGAGGTCCGGGAGCTGCTCTCCGAGGAGGTGGCCCGGGCCAACGAGGACCTCCCCGAGAGCGTCCGGGTCCGGCGCTTCCTGCTGCTGCACAAGCAGTTCGACGCTGACGACGACGAGATCACCCGCACCCGCAAGGTCCGCCGCCGGGTCATCAACGACCGCTACGCCGCCATCATCGAGGCCCTGGTCGACGGCGACTCCCAGGCGCAGATCAAGAGCCTCGTGACGTACCAGGACGGGACCAACGTCACCCGCGACATCACACTGCAGATCGTCAACATGGACGGCTTCACCCCGAAGGCCGGTGCCCGCCGGACACTGTTCGGGAGCCACGCGTGACGAAGTTCCTGACCCTGACGCTGAACGGCCTGGGCAACGGGGCGATCCTGGCCCTGACCGCCCTCGGGTTCGTCCTCATCTACAAGGCCACCGAGGTCATCAACTTCGCCCAGGGCCAGTTCCTGGTCATCGGGGCGTTCATGGTCTACAACGCCAACGTCACGTGGGGCTGGCCGCCGTGGCTGTCGGTGCTGTTCGGCATCGCCAGCGGCATCGCCCTCGGCATGGCCATCGAGCGGGTCATCCTCCGGCGTCTCATCGGCGAGTCGACCCTGGCCGTGATCATGGTGACGATCGGGCTGGCGTCAGCCCTGGGCGGCGTCGTGCTCGGCACCTGGGGGGCGGAGCCGAAGCCGCGGCCCACCTTCATTCCCCACGGCCGCGTGAACTTCGGCGACGTCGGCGTGGGGGCCGACCGCCTGGTGGCGGTGGCGGTGGCGGCCGTCGTGCTGGTGGCGGTGGGCCTGTTCTTCCAGCACTCCCGGCACGGCGTGGCCATGCGGGCGGTGGCCGACGACCAGCAGGCGGCCATGGTCCAGGGGATCAGCGTGAACCGGATCTTCGCCATGGCCTGGGCGCTGGCCGGCGCCTGCGGGGCCATCGCCGGCGTTCTGCTGGCCAGCATGAGCGGCGGCTACGGCCTCGAACTGGAGGCCTTCGCCATCTTCGTGTTCCCCGTGGTGATCCTCGGCGGCCTCGACTCCGTCCTCGGCACCGTGGTCGGCGGGGTCATCGTGGGCCTGCTCGTCGAGTACACGAAGGGGTACATGAGCGTCGACTCCTCCCAGATCATCCCGTTCGCCGCCCTGGTGGCGATCCTGCTGGTGAAGCCGTACGGCCTCTTCGGCCAGGTCCGGATCGAGCGGGTCTGACATGGCGACCGCCACCGGCGTCTACAACACCACCTACCGGAGGGACTTCGCCCTCCGGCACACGAAGGCGGAGTACTTCCGGCTCGCCCTGCTGGCCGCCTTCGTGGTCGTGCTGCCGTTCTCCCTCAGCGAGTACTGGCTGAGCTACGTGAACCTCATCCTGCTGGCGGCCATCGCCGCCGTGGGGCTCAACATCCTGACCGGCTACACCGGCCTCGTCAGCCTGGCCACCGCGGGGTTCCTCGGGGTCGGGGCCTACACGACGGCCAACCTGACCACCAGGGCCCACTGGCCGATGCCCCTCAGCGTGATCGCCGCCACGCTGCTGGCGGCGGGGATCGGCGCGCTCTTCGGGTTGCCGGCGTTGCGGCTCAAAGGGCTGTACCTGGCGATCTCGACCTTCGCCGCCCAGGTCATCCTGTCCAACCGCTTCCGGGGCTGGGCCTACCTGACCCAGGGCCACGGCAACATCGCCGCCGGGTACCCCACCATCGGAACGCACCACATGAAGAGCGACTTCGAGTGGTACTGGCTCCTGCTCGTCGTCACGGGCCTCGTCGTCTTCGCCGGCGTCAACCTCTTCCGCACCGGGCTCGGCCGGGCCTTCATCGCCATCCGCGACCAGGACATCGCCGCCGAGGTGATGGGGGTGCGCGTCGGCGCCTACAAGGTGCTGGCCTTCTCCATCGCCTGCGGGCTGGCCGGGCTCTCCGGAGCGCTGCAGGCCCACTACCGCACGATCGTCACGTGGGAGAACTACGAGATCGGCACGTCGTTCACATTCGTGGCCATGATCATCGTCGGCGGGCTGGGAAGCGTGGCCGGCGCCGTGTACGGGGCGGCGTTCATGACGTGGGTCCCCGCCTACATCACCAAGATCGGGCAGAGTCTCCAGCAGGGTTCGTTCTCATTCCTCATCCGCAAGCTGCCCGCCGTCCAGCTCACGTTGTTCGGCCTCGTGCTCGTCGTGTTCCTGTTGTTCGAACCCCGCGGCCTCGCCCGGCTGTGGCAGCGGGCCAAGGAGTACTTCCGAATATGGCCTTTCCGATACTGACCCCAAGGAGGAACAGCATGAACCGCTTCGCCAGGAAACTGGCCATCCCTCTCTGCTTCGCAATGCTCGTCGGGGTCGCCTGCGGCAAGGACAGCAAGAAAACCCCGTCCAGTACTGGAACGACCAAGGAAGACATCAAGGTCGGGGCGATCTTCGACCTCTCCGGCGCCACCGCCGACGTCGGCACCCCGTACTCCGAAGGCATCCGCGACTACATCGACTTCCGCAACGCCGCTGGCGGCGTGGAGGGCCACAAGCTGGCGCTCACGTGGCAGGACTACGGCTACAAGGTCCCCCAGGCGGAGCAGCTCTACTCCCAGTACGTCTCCCAGGGCGCCAAGGTGTTCATGGGCTGGGGCACCGGTGACACCGAGGCCCTCCGGCCCAAGGTGAACGCCGACATGATCCCGTTCATGTCAGCCTCGCTGGCCGAGACGCTCACCGACCCCTCGGTCACGCCCTACAACTTCTTCCCGTCGGCCAGCTACAGCCAGCAGATGCGGATCGCCCTGCAGTACATCTCCGACCAGAACAAGGGCAAGCACGTCGAGGTGGCCGTGTTCCACAACGACAGCCCGTTCGGCACCTCCCCGCTGGAAGACGGCAAGAAGTACATCGCCGACAAGAAGCTCGACATCGGCTTCAAGAACTACCCGATGCCGGCCACCGCCACCGACTACGTGGCCCAGATCGGCCAGGCCACCTCGCAGAAGGCCAAGTACATCATCATCCAGAACGTCGCCAAGCCGGCCGCCAAGCTGGCCAGCGACCTGGCCGGCGCGAAGTCGACGGCCCAGGTCGTGTGCCTCAACTGGTGCGCCGACGAGCTGTTCGTGAAGCTGGCCGGCCCCGCGGCCGAGAAGATGATCGGCGTCATGCCGTACGCCCCGCCGGTCGAAGGGACCGCCGGCCTCGACGACATCAACAACTTCCTCAAGGCCAAGAACACCACCGCCAAGGACAAGGGCCTGCACTACGTCCAGGGCTGGTACACGATGGCCACGATGGCCGAGGGGATCGGCAACGCCCTGAAGGCCAACAACGACAAGGTCGACGGCCCGTCGATCAAGGCCGGCCTGGAGAAGGTCACCGACTTCAAGACCGGCGTCACCGACCCCATCAGCTTCTCCTCCACCTACCACGCCGGCCTGAAGTCGGCGCCGCTCTACCAGGTCACGGGCGGGACCTTCAAGAAGATCTCCGAACCGATCACGATCGCGAAGTAGGAGCTCCGTTGGCGCAGCAAGTCGAACAGTCGGGGGCCCGGTCCGATCCGGGCCCCCGACCCGCCGGGGGCCCCGTCCTCGAGATCAACAACATCGAGGTCATCTACGAAGACGTGATCCTCGTGCTGCGCGGCCTGTCGCTGTCGGTGCCGGAAGGGAAGATCGTCGCCCTCCTCGGCTCGAACGGGGCGGGGAAGAGCACGACCCTGAAGGCGGTGGCGGGGCTCCTGCCGTCGGAGCACGGCGAGGTGACGCAGGGCAACGTCGTCTACCAGGGGAAGGCGATCACCCGCTCCAACCCGGCCGAGATCGTCCGGCTCGGCCTGTCCCTGGTCATGGAGGGCCGGCGGGTCTTCGAGCACCTGACCGTGCACGAGAACCTGGCCACCGGCGCCTACACCCGCCGGTCGGGCGTGGCCGAGGACCTCGACCTGGTCTACGGCTTCTTCCCCAGGCTGAAAGACCGGCGCACCCAGCAGGCCGGTTACCTGTCGGGCGGCGAGCAGCAGATGCTGGCCATCGGCCGCTCCCTCATGTCGAGGCCGAAGCTGATGATGCTCGACGAGCCGTCGCTCGGGCTCGCCCCGCTCCTCGTGGAGGAGATCTTCGGGCGGGTGAAGGCTCTCAACGCCGAGATCGGCACCACCGTGCTCCTCGTGGAGCAGAACGCCCGGCGGGCCCTCGAGATCGCCGACCACGCCTACGTCATGGAGAACGGGCGGATCGTGCTGGAGGGGGCGGCGGCCGAGCTGGCCTCCAACCCTGACGTGCAGGAGTTCTACCTCGGCCTGTCCGAAGGCGGGGCCCGGAAGAGCTACCGCGACGTGAAGCACTACAAGCGGCGGAAGCGCTGGCTGTGACGCCTCTGGAGGAGTACCGAGCGGCCTTCGACGAGAAGGTCTTCGAAGTCCTGCGCCCGGCCGCCGAGGCGGTTCCGGCCCTGGCCGCCCGGCTGGCCCAGGCCGGGCTCGTCCCCGACGACCTCGTCGACGTGGCCGCCGTCGACCGGCTCCCCGTCCTGTCGAAGGACGACCTCATCGACCTCCAGGCCAAGGATCCGCCCTTCGGCGGCTACCTGGCCCCCGGCGCGGAGATCCGGCGCATCTTCCAGTCGCCCGGACCGCTCTACGAGCCCGAGCCCGACGTCGCCGACGCCTGGCGGGCCGGCCCCGCCCTCGAGGCGGCCGGGTTCGGGCCCGGCGACACCGTGCTGAACTGCTTCGGGTACCACCTGAGCCCGGCCGGGGTGATGTTCGAGGAGGGCGCCCGGGCCCTCGGGTGCCGGGTGGTGCCGGCCGGCGTCGGCAACTTCGACCTGGCCGTGCGGGCCGCCCGGGACCTCGGCGTCACCGCCTACATCGGCCTCCCCAGCTACCTGAAGGCCCTGCTCGAGAAGGCCGACGACCTCGGGGGGCCGCCGCTGCGCTTCGAGCGGGCCATGGTCACCGCCGAGCCCCTGCCGCCGTCGCTGCGGAGTTGGCTGGAGGAGCGGGTGGGTGTCGTGCGCCAGATGTACGGCACCGCCGAGTCCGGGACCCTCGGCTACGAGTGCGGCGCCGCCTCCGGCCTCCACGTCCCCCACGACGCCCTAGTGGAGGTCTGCACCCTCGACGACGGCGCCCCTCGCCTTGACGGCGGGGAGGGGCAGGTCGTCGTCACGCTCTTCTCGGCCCACTACCCGATGGTCCGCTTCGGGACGGGCGACCTTTCGGCCTTCGCCCCCGGCGAATGCTCCTGTGGCCGGCCGACCCCCCGGCTGGTCGGCTGGCTCGGCCGGACGGGCGAGGCGGTGAAGGTCCGGGGGATGTTCCTCCACCCCCGGCAGGTGACGGGGGTGATGGCCCAGGTGCCGTCGGTGTCGGCCTACCGGTTCCTCATCGACCGGGTCGACCACCGCGACGTCCTCCGGTGCGAGGTCGTCCCGGCGGCCGAGGGCATCGACCCCGGCCATCTCGCCACCGAGGTCCACGACACGATCCGGTCGGGACTGCGCTTCGACGTGGAGGTGCTGGTGGTGACGGCGCTGGAGGCGGGGGCCGCCCCCATCACCGACCTGCGGACGTGGGACTGATTCGCGCAAGTTCGGGAACTTTGTGACGGGAGGCACCCCGCCGCCGAAGAGAAGAACGTGCGTACCTCACGGCGTCTCGGGGGCCCCCGGCCGAATCCGACATTTCGGGCATCTGTGGCAGCGCCGGGAGGATCGGGTGAACGCCCGGCGAATAGCTTCCTCACTAGGCGACACGGTGGCGAGTCGCCAAAGGTCAAGGAGCATGACGTGGGCCGATCCCCCAGGCCGACGACGCTTCCCACTCCCGCGATCGAGCTCGTGGCAGGCTCTCTCGCGTCCCGTGTCGGAGCAGTCGACCCTTCCCCCCAGACGACTCGAGAATCCACGAATCTGAACGCTCAGTGCGTTTCTTGTCTGTCCTATTTGTCACCGGTCGTGAGAAATGGCAGAATTCGTGTGGATTCACGTCATCTGGGCGTTCCACGGGCGTTTCGTGGGCTGGAGGGGACGCCATGAGCGACACCTTGAGCTTCATTAATCTGACCGACGCCTCCCTGGTCAGCGAGGACGAGCTCCTCGACCGGGCCCGGGAGGGTGATCGGAGTGCGTTCGGGACGCTCTATCTGCGTCACCGTGACGCCGCCCGCAAGGTGGCGGGCATGTGCGCCTCGTCGGCGGCCGACGCCGAAGACGCCGTGGCCGAGGGCTTCGCCCGCGTGTTCGCCGCCCTGCCCCGCATGGTCGGCCGCCAGATTGCCTTCCGGCCCTACCTGCTGACCTGCGTCCGCAACGCCGCCACCGACCGGCTGCGCCGGGAGCGGCGGATCGACCTGCGGGACCAGATGCCGGAGACCGCGGGCTCGGCCCAGGCCGACGACATGGCCCTGATGGGGCTGGAGCGCAACCTGGTCGGCGAGGCCCTCCAGGCTCTCCCGGCCCGCTGGCGGACGGTGCTGTGGCTGACCGAGGTCGAGGGTCTTTCTCCGGCCGAGGTTTCCCGCCGGATCGGCATCAAGCCCAACGCCGTGGCCGCCCTGGCCTACCGGGCCCGCAAGGGTCTCCGGGAGGCCTACCTCCAGGCCCACCTCAAGGCCGAGGCCAGCGAAGAGTGCCGGGCCACCGTCAGCCGGCTGGGCAACTACGTCCGGGGCGACCTGGCCGAGAAGGAGCGCCTTACCGTCCAGGCGCACCTCGACGGCTGCGCCAAGTGCCGGTGCCGGCGCGACGAGCTGACCGACGTCAACGCCACGCTCCGGAATGCCTTCCTCCCCGTCCCCCTGCTGCTGGCCGGCCTGCAGCGCAAGGCCTTCAGCTTCGGCCACGTCGCCGGCCAGTGGATGGACCGGGCGCCCGACATCTCCCAGACCGCTCCGCTGGCCGACAACCCGCTGGTCCACAAGGCCCTGGCCGGCCTCACCATGATGGTGCTGGCCTTCTCGGGCTCGGCGGTGCCGACGGTCATGCACCGGGCGCAGGCGCCGGCCGAGGTGGCCGAGGCCGGCCCGTCGGTCGTGGCCTCCGCCGCCGGGGTGACAGGGGCCGCCACTTCTGCGGTCGCTTCCTACGAAGCCCGCTCGGCGACTCCGGCCCACACCGAGGCCGGCGCCGCCACCGCCGCATCGGGCCCGGCTGCCGCAGCCGGCGGCTCGGGCGCCCCGGCCGGCGACCCGATGACCTACCGCGACCTGCGGGGCGGCAACCACAGCAAGCTGCTCTTCGGCGGCACCGACGACTCGTCGCCGAGTCGCCCCGGCGGCACGCGCGGCACGCTCATCCACCGGCCCGACGGCTCGGCCGGCGGCGGCCTGCTCGACGGGACGCCGGTGGGCAAGGTTCTCGACACCGTCGTCTCGGCCGTGTCGCAGGCCGCCCCGCTTCCGGTCGACGTCGGTCTCTCGGTGCCCGGGGTGACCGGTCCGCTCGACGCCCCCCTGGCGGCCACGGCCCAGCTTCCCGCCGGCCAGTCGGTGGCGGTGCAGGTGCCCCCGGCGCTCGCCGGCGTCCTCGCCGGTGTCCTCCAGCCGGTCAGCGCGGCGCTGGCCGGCGTGACCGCCGGTCACTGACGACCACTCCGTCGCCGTTGCCCCCGTCGGCCTCCGGGTCGGCGGGGGTCGGCGCGTTCGGGCGCTTTCGCCACGGCACCGGCAGGCCCGGACGGCCCTCGGGGCGGGAGAAGCGCTGTTCGCCGGCCCGGGTGGCGCCGACGGGCGCCACCCCCGGCCGGGCGGGGGCTTCGATCGCGAGCTTCACGGTGCCGTGGCGCTGCTCCCACAGGACGACCTCGACCACGGCGGCATAGACGACGAGGCGGCCGAAGAGCAGAAGCCAGCCGAGGACGGCGAAGACCACCCCGACCGGCCCGTAGAGATCGGACGACGACGCCACCATCCGGGGCACGACGAACGACGCCAGGACCTTCAGCACCTCGAAGCCGATGGCGCCGACGAGGGCGCCGGGGAGCAGCGCCCGCCAGCCGATCTGACGGTTGGGAAGGGCGCGGGCGGTCCACAGCCACAGGCCGACGCCGGTGGCCAGCCCGGTGAGGATGCCGACCGGCTCCAGGTACCAGGGCAGCAGCTGCGAGGCGGCCGACAGGGCGAAGGAACCGACGAAGAGGACGGCGGCGCCGGCCAGCCAGCCGAGGCCGATCGCCTTGTCCCGCAGGCCTCGGCCGGGGACCTGCCAGGCCGTGTTCCAGACGTACCGGAGGGAGTTCACGACGCCGAGCCCCGTCCAGAGGAGGCCGGCGAGGCCGACCACCGACGCCGCCTTCCGGCTCGCCTCGGCGGTGTGCATGGCCTCGGTGATGAGCCGGGCGGTGTCGGACGACTTGGCCAGCTGGAGCTGGTCGACCACCTGCTGGGCCAGGTCCTTCGACGAGGCGGCGGAGAAGAAGCCGAGCACGGCGATACCGACCAGCAGGAGCGGGAGGAGCGACAGGAAGGCCGACAGCGTGACGGCGGAGGCCATCTCCCCGCCGTGGAGCTCGCTGTAGCGATCCTGGACGTCGAGCGCGAGCCGGGTCGGCCGCCAGCGCCGCAGGGAGAGGCGCTCCCGCAGGCCGGCGGCCACGGGCCCTACAGGATCTCGATCCGCCGGGCGAAGCTCCGGCGCAGCGTGCGCCGCACCACGGCCCGGACCGGCGGCAGCAGCAGGAAGATCGCCACGATGTCGGTGAGGAACCCGGGGGTCAGCATCAGGGCGGCGGCCAGCAGGATGAGGAACCCGTCGACGATCTCGGCGCCCGGGACGCGGCCGGCGTTGAGGGAGGCCTGCATCCGCCGGAACACGCCGATGCCCTCCCGCTTGGCCAGCCAAGCGCCCACGATCGACACCAGGAGCAGCAGGCCGAGCGTGTTGAGGACGCCGATGGCGTGGCCGACCTGGATCAGGACGTAGAGCTCGGCGAAGGGGACGCCGATGAACAGGATGACGAGGAGCGGAACCACGCTGCCAATGCTACCGGCGGCCCCGGCTACTGGAGTTGGACGCTGCTCATGCCGAGGTCGGGCTCGGCGCCCGTCCGCAGGTGGGTGGCCCGCTCCGACCCGTCGAGCTCGAAGACGACCCGCTGGCCCTGGCGCAGCGTCCGGAAGATCGAGCCTTCCAGGGCGCCGACGGCCAGGGCGTACTCCGAGCGGTCGGTGTCCCGCACCACGAGGCCTTCCCCGGTCCCCGGGTCGTACGACTTGACGACGCCCTGCATTGGCCCATCCCTCCGGCTCGGGGCCTACCATGCGGCCCTTCGCCCCCCAAAGTACGCCGGAGGCCTCGCTGAGCGGCGAATTCGCGTTCCTGGAGCGGCTCCGCCAGGCCCTGCCCGAACCGCCGGCCGGCCAGGTGGGGGTGGGCGACGACACCGCCGTGCTCGGCGGCGGCCTGCTCTTCTGCACCGACGTCCTCACGGAGGGGGTCCACTTCGACCTGCGCTGGTCGACCGCGGCCGACGTCGGCTGGAAGGCGCTGGCCGTGAACCTGTCGGACGTCGCCGCCATGGGGGGCACGCCCCGGGCCGCGGTCTGCGGCGTCGTGCTGGCGGCGGGGCGCAAGGGCGAGGCCGACGCCCTGGCCGCCGGGCTCATGGCCGCCGCCCGGGAGCTCGGCTGTCCCCTCGTCGGCGGCGACACCGTGGTCGGGACCGCCCTGACCGTGACCGTGGCTGTCGTCGGCGACTCGCCGGACAGCGGGGCCGTGCTCCGGAGGGGGGCCCGGCCGGGTGACAGCATCTTCGTCACCGGCCCACTGGGCGGGTCGCGGGCCGCACTGGGGGCGCTGCGGCGGGGGGAGGCCGCCGATCCGGTGGCCCTGGCCCGTCTGCAGCGGCCCGTCCCCCGGGTGGTGGAGGGGCGGATGGCCGCCGCCGCCGGGGCCAGCGCCATGATCGACCTGTCGGACGGGCTGTCGTCGGATCTCGCCCACATCTGCCGGGCGTCGGGGGTGGGGGCCCGGCTCGAGGCGTCGGCCATCCCGCTCGGGCCCGGCGCCGGCGTCGACGACGCCCTGTCGGGCGGCGACGACTACGAGCTGTGCTTCACCGCCGCCGATCCGGAGCGGGTGGCCGAGGCCTTCGCCGCCGCCGGCCTGCACCTCCCGGCCCCCATCGGCACGGTGATTTCCGGTGACGAGGTCCTCCTCGCCACGCCCGGCGGCGGCAGCTGGCCGCTGGCTCCGAGCGGCTGGGAGCACACCGTCGAGTGAAGCCGCCGGTGGCTCTGACCGTGGCGGGGTCGGACTCCGGCGGGGGAGCGGGGATCGCCGCCGACCTCAAGACCTTCGCCGCCCACGGCGTCTGGGGCGTGTGCGCCGTCACCGCCGTGACAGCCCAGAACACGGTCACCGTCGGGCACGTCGAAGTGATGGCGGCCTCGATCGTGACGGCCCAGATCGCGGCGGTGGCCGCCGACATCGGCGTCGCCGCGACCAAGGTCGGGATGCTCGGTCGGGCCGCCGTCGTCGATGCGGTGGCGGCGGCGGTCGAGGAGTGGGCCCTGCACCCGCTGGTCGTCGACCCCGTGGCCGTGGCCTCGACCGGTACGACCCTGCTGTCACCGGGCGGCCGGGCCGCCCTCCGGCAGGTGCTCCTGCCCCTGGCCGACCTGGTCACGCCGAACCTGGCCGAGGCGGCCGCCCTGGCGCGGTGGCCCGAGCCCCCGTCCGACGAAGCCGGGATGGAACGGTTAGCGGAGGCGGTCCTGGACCTCGGGCCCGGCGCCGTGCTGGTGACCGGGGGCCATCTCCCGGGCCCGGACGCGCCCGACCTCCTCCTCCAGCGCGACGGGCCCGGACCGCAGTGGTTCCGAGGGCCCCGCCTCGACGTCCGCCACACCCACGGAACCGGGTGCGTGCTGTCGGCTGCGGTCACCGCCCGGCTGGCCCGCGGCGAGGACCTGGTTCAGGCGGTGGAGGGGGCGAAGGCATTCGTGACGGCGGCCATCGCCGCCGGGGTGGAGCTGGGCGCCGGACCCGGCGCCGTCAACCCTTCTGGATCTTGCCCGCTTTGAGGCAAGAGGTGCAGACCCGCACCCGCTTCGGAGTGCCGGCCACGACGGCCCGGATCTTCTGGATGTTCGGGTTCCAGCGCCGCTTCGTCCGGCGGTGGGAGTGGCTCACCCGCATGCCCACCCGGGGCCGCTTCCCGCACAGCTCGCAAACCGCCGACATCTGAACCTCACTTGGGGGCGCGCAACAACCAACAGAAAGACGAGCGGCTCAGGTTAGCAGGGGAGGCTGGTGAAGCTCCCCAGCGCAGATACGCTCGGCCGCAGTGGGCAAGACGCTGCGCGAGCTGAAGGAGATCCCGATCACCCGCCTCACCGGCGTCACGCCGCGCCTCGAGGAGCGGCTCGGCATGCTCGGCATCAAGAACGTGCTCGACCTCATCGAGCACTATCCCCGCCGCTACCTCGACCGGACGAAGAAGTCCGACATCGCCGACCTGCGGGTGGGGGAGGAGGCGACCGTTTACGCCGAGGTCCGCAAGATGACCTCCCGGCGCACCCGGCAGGGCCGGGCCCTGGTGGAGACGATCGTCTACGACGGCACCTCGTACCTCTACGTCACGTTCTTCAACCAGCCGTGGCGGGCCCAGCAGCTCACGACGGGCACCGAGGCGGCGTTCTTCGGCAAGCTCGAGCACTACCGGGGCAAGCACCAGATGACGAACCCGGCCGTCGACGTCCTCGGCCGCATCGGCGAGAAGACCGGTGTGATCGTGCCGATCTACCCCCAGTCGGGCAAGGCCGACGTCTCCACGTGGCAGCTCCAGAAGTTCGTGGCCGAGGCGCTGCGCCGGGCCCGGGACTTCGACGACCCCGTCCCGGCCGAGGTGCGGGCCCGGCTCGGGCTCGCCGACCGGACCCGGGCCTACAACGGCATCCACGAGCCCGAGGTGGAGGCCGACCACTTCCGGGCCGCCCACCGGCTGAAGTTCGACGAGTTCCTCCGCATGCAGCTGGGCCTCGTGGCCCGGAAGCGGGCCTTCGAGGAGCGCCGGGTCGGCCTCGCCCACCGGCTCGACGGGCCGCTGGTGCCGGCCTTCCACGCCCGGCTGCCGTTCGCCCTGACCGGCGACCAGCAGCAGGCGATCGCTGAGATCGGCGCCGATCTGGCCGCCCCCCGGCCCATGCACCGGCTGTTGCAGGGCGACGTCGGCTCGGGCAAGACCGTCGTCGCCCTGACCGCCCTCCTCACCGGCGTCCAGGGCGGCTACCAGGGGGCGTTGATGGCCCCGACCGAGGTCCTGGCCGAGCAGCACCACCTCAGCATCTCCGGGTTCCTCGACGGCCTGACCGTCTCGTCGGAGGCGACGCTGATGGGGGAGCGGCCCGTCCGGGTCGAGCTCCTCACCAACCGGACGGGCGCCGCCGGCCGCCGCAAGCTGTCCGCCGCCCTGGCCGCCGGGGAGGTCGACATCGTCGTCGGAACCCACGCCCTCATCTACGACAGCGTGGCCTTCCCCGCCCTCGGCGTGGCGGTGATCGACGAGCAGCACCGCTTCGGAGTGGAGCAGCGGGCCCTGCTGCGGGCCAAGGGGCCGGGCGGCGCCGGAGGCGGGGATGGGAGCGCCGGACCCGAACCCGACGTGCTGGTGATGACGGCCACTCCCATCCCCCGCACGGCGGCCATGCTGATCTACGGCGACCTCGACAAGTCGGAGCTGCGGGAGATGCCCCCGGGCCGGACGCCGATCACCACCGAGGTCATTCCACCGTCGCCGCTGGAGCGGGCGGGTGCCTACCGGCGCCTGCGGGAGCAGGTGGCGGCCGGTCGGCAGGCCTACGTCGTCTGTCCTCTGGTCGAAGGCTCGGAGAAGGTCGAGGCCAAGGCGGCCACCGAGGAGGCGGAACGGCTGGAGGCCGAGGAGCTCACCGGTCTGAAGGTCGGTCTCCTCCACGGCCAGATGGCCCCGGCCGACAAGGAGGCGACGATGGCCCGCTTCCGAGAGGGGCTCATCGACGTGCTCGTGGCCACGACGGTGATCGAGGTCGGCGTCGACGTCCCCAACGCCACGGTGATGGTGGTCGAGGACGCCGACCGGTTCGGCCTCTCCCAGCTCCACCAGCTCCGGGGCCGGGTCGGGCGGGGGGGCGGGGAGTCATGGTGCTTCCTGTTCGCCGACCCGCAGACGCCCGAAGCCGAGGCCCGCCTGCAGGCCATGGCCGACTCGACCGACGGCTTCCTGCTGGCCGAGCGCGACCTCGAGATCCGGGGCGCCGGCGAGGTCTTCGGCGAGCGCCAGGCCGGCTTCACCGACCTCAAGCTCGGGCGCATCCCCCGCGACGAGCCGGTGGTGATCGAGGCCCGGCGGGTGGCGGAGGAGATCCTCGACGCCGACCCCGGCCTGGCCGCCCACCGCCAGCTGGCCGACGAGGTGGAGGACCTCCTCGGCGACGACGTGGAGTTCCTGTTCAAGAGCTAACGCCGCCGTGACGGCATGGGCCGCCGCCGGTAGGGTCAGCCCGACAGCCGCACCACGCGGATCCGGCTGTTGGCAGTGTCGCCGATGAGCACCGAGCCGGTGGCGGCGTCGAAGGCCACGCCCCGGGGGCCCTTGATCCGGGCCTGGTCGGCCGGACCGCCGTCGCCCGACAGGCCGGCCGAGCCGGTGCCGGCGAAGTCGGACACGACGCCGGACGGGCTGACCCGCAGGATCCGGTTGGCGGTCTCGTCGGCCACGTACACGTTGCCGACGTCGTCGACGGCGACGTCGCGGGGCATGGCGAAGCCCGCCGCGAACGTGCTGATGCGCCCGTCGGAGTCCACCCGGCGGATCCGGCCGTTGTTCTGGTCGACGATGTAGAGCCGGCCGGCGGAGTCGAAGGCGATGTTGCGGGGCTCGTCGAGCCGGGCGGCGGTGGCGGGGCCGCCGTCACCGGAGAAGCCGGCCGTGCCGGTGCCGGCCACGGTGGTGATGATCCCCGTGGCGAGGTCCACCCGGCGGACCCGGTGGTTGTTGTTGTCGGCGATGTAGAGGCTTCCGTCGGGCGCGATCTCCACCCCCTTCGGATAGTTGAGCCGGGCGGCGGTGGCCGGCCCGCCGTCGCCGCCGAAGCCGCCGGCGCCGGAGCCGGCGACGGTGGTCACGATTCCGGAGTTGACGTCGATGCGGCGGATCCGCTGGTTGGGTGGATCAGCCACGTAGACGTTGCCGGCCGGGTCGGAGGCGATGCCGTGGGGGTTGTTGAAGCGGGCGTTGGTGGCGGGGCCGCCGTCGCCGCCGTAGCCCGCCGAGCCGGTCCCACCGATGGTCGTGATGACACCGTGCGCGTCGACCCGGCGTATCCGGTTGTTGTAGGTGTCGACGATGTAGACGTTGCCCGCCGCGTCGGCGGCCATCGTCCGGGGCGTCGCCATCCGGGCGGCGGTGGCCGGCCCGCCGTCGCCGCTGAAGCCGCTGGTCGTCCCGGCCAGGGTGGCGATGTCACCGATCGCTCCGGTCGGAGGCGGCGGAGGCGGCGGAGGTGGCGGCGGAGGCGGCGGAGGCGGTGGGGCGAGGCCGGTCTCGACCACCAGCTCCGGATGGTTGGCGGCCGCCTCCCGCGTGCTGAAGTCGGTGCCGTCGGTCGAGTCGGCCACGAGGTCGAAGCTGACGCTGCCGGCGCCGGTCACCGCCGCCGTGACGTCGTACTCCGCGTACCGGCCGGCGGACACCGTTCCGATATCGGCCACGAGTTCGTGGCGGGCCGGGCGGGTGTTCCACGTCACGGCCGTCTCCGACCAACCGGTATCGGAGCGGTAGACCTTCGGGCCGTTGCCCGACGGGTTCGTCACGAACAGGCGGAGGACGGCCCGGCTGACCGGTGCGCCCGGATCGGCCACCTCGAAGGCTACGAAGCTCTCGAAGACCGGTGACTTGTCGGCCTGAAGGGTCGTGGCCGTGGCGAAGTTGGCGTTGGGGGAGGACTGCGCCACCTTGGCGTCCGCTGACGCCGGGAACGCGGTGGACGCCGCACCGGCGGGCGGGGCGGCGATCGGCGCCACGACGGCGGTCATGGTGGTCAGGAGGCCGAGGAACATTCCCAGCCGACGGCGGGCCGGGGCGGACACGAGATGCATAGAAGATAAGTCCTCTTTACGGGTGTTTCCGGCGTTGTTCGGCACTTCCGTGGGAATTTCCTGTTGGGCCTTTTTGCCAACGAATCGCCCTCGGCGTCCTGTCCGACGGCCCTTTGCCGGGGCCGTTCGTCCCGTTTGAACGCAATACGGGGGAAAAGGGCCGCCCGGCAATTGGGACGAAGGGCACGGAAGGGGCGAGGATTGTTGGATGGCGACGGGCCAGAAAAAACCCCGCATCATCGCCGGCGAGGCCGGTGGGCGGCGGCTGGCCGTGCCGCCCGGCGGGCGCGTCCGCCCGACCAGCGACCGGGTGAAGGAGTCGCTCTTCTCCGCCCTCGGGCCCGATCGACTCGCCGGTGCCCAGGTCCTCGACCTCTACGCCGGCAGTGGCGCCCTCGGTCTCGAAGCGTTGTCGCGGGGGGCCGCCGGGGCGGTGCTGGTGGAGCGCGACGCCGCCGCGGCCCGGGCCATCCGGACCAACATCGACACGCTGGGGTTCGGGGACCGGGCCGTCCTGCGGGTCGCCGCCGTGGCCTCCGTCCTCGGGGGGCCGACGCCGTCCGAGCCGTTCGACCTTGCTCTGCTCGACCCGCCCTACGACACCCCGGACACCGAGTTGGAGGATGCCCTCCGGCTCCTGCTGGAACGGGACTGGCTCGACAGCGACGCCACCGTGGTGGTGGAGCGGGCGGCCGGTTCGTCGCCGGTCCGCTGGCCCACGGCCTGGGGGTCAACCTGGGAACGTTGTTACGGAGATACACTCGTGTTGTTCGCGCAACGGAAGTAAAGGAGAGACGGGTGCGGGGAAAGGGGCTCCGGTAGCGTGGCCACGGCGCTCGTACCCGGGTCCTTCGATCCGGTCACCTATGGCCACCTCGACGTGATCGAGCGCGCCGCCCCGTTCTTCGACCGGGTCATCGTGGCGGTCATCCGCAATCCCCAGAAGGCAGCGTCCCTGTTCAGCCTGGAGGAGAGGGAAGCGATGCTGTCCGAGGTCACCGGTCATCTCGGGAACATCCAGATCGAGTACTTCGCCGGCCTCCTCGTCGACTTCGCCCGCCTCCACGGCGCCGAGACGATCGTGAAGGGCCTCCGGGCCGTGACCGACTTCGACTACGAGCTCCAGATGGCGCAGATGAACCAGAGTCTGTCCGGCATCGACACGTTCTTCCTCGCCACCAGCCCCCAGTACTCGTTCCTGTCCTCCAGCCTGGTCCGGGAGGTCGCCCGCTACGGCGGCGATGTCTCCAGCCTCGTACCCCCGGTCGTCGCGGCCCGGCTGGACCAGCGCTTCAAGGAGGGTCCCCCAGCATGAGCCCCACTGCGATCCACGAGGAGCTGTCGGCCCCGGCGTATCGAGGCGACCTCTGCGACCTGCTCGAGCACCTGCGCGAGCTGGTCGAGACCGCCCGGTCGATGCCGCTGTCGAACTCGGCCATCGTGAACCGCGACGAGGTGCTCGAACTGCTCGACGAGACCCTCGAGCGGCTGCCCGAGGAGCTGCGCCAGGCCCGCTGGCTGCTGAAGGAGCGGGAGGAGTTCCTGGAGCGGGCCGGCCGGGAGGCCGAGGAGATCGTGGCCGCGGCCCGGGTGCAGGCCGAGGGGATGGTCCAGCGGACGGAGGTCGTGCGGGAGGCCCAGCGGGTGGCCCGGGTCACGATCGAGCAGGCCGAGGCCCACGGCCGCCAGCTCCGCAACCAGGCCGAGGACTACGTCGACGCCAAGCTGGCCAGCTTCGAGGCGACCCTGGAGCGCACGATCGGCGTGGTGCAGAAGGGCCGCCGGCGCCTCCAGGCCTTCACGCCCGAGGCGCCGGTCGAGGTGCTCCCCACCGAACCAGGCCTCTTCGACCAGGATCTGATGTAGGTTCCAGCCCCGGCGTTACGGAGCCGGGCCGCTAGAATGACGGGCCGCCGCAGTTGCGCTGTTCCATCGTCGCGCTCGGCGCCCTCTGATGACCGGACTCCGAATGAACGTCGCTGACCTCCTCCGTCGACCGGGAAGCACCCGCGAGGTGCATCTCGAGGTGCCCGTCCCCGGGCTCGAGAACCCCGCCACGACGGTCGATGCCAATGAACCACTGACCATCGACCTGCGCCTGGAGAGCCTGTCCGCCGCTGTCGTCGCCTCGGGCCACGTGCAGGGGCGTTGGCGCGCCGTCTGCAGCCGGTGCCTGGCGCCCCTCGAGGCCGACTTCGATCTCGCCCTGCGGGAGGTCTTCGAAGAGGACCCCATCGAGGAGGAGACGTATCCCCTCCGCAACGACGAGATCGACCTCGAGCAGCCCCTGCGGGACCTCGTGGTGCCCGAACTGCCGCTCGTGCCGCTCTGCGACGAGGACTGCCAGGGCCTGTGCCCGTCCTGCGGAGCCAATTTGAACGAGGGTCCCTGCGGGTGTGGGAGCGAATCCCGCGACCCCCGCTGGGACGCCCTGCGGGCCTTCGCCGTCAGCGAAGACGCCGAGCCACGCCCTGAGCCGAACTGATAGGAGTTGAGGAGCGTCGATGGCCGTCCCCAAGCGGAAGACACCCAAGGCCAAGAGCCGGAGTCGGCGGGCCTCGAGCTGGCGGATCTCTCCCCCTGCCAAGTCGCTGTGCCCCCACTGTCACCAGACGAAGCTGCCCCACATCATCTGCCCCAACTGCGGGTGGTACGGGGGGCGACAGGCCGTCGAGGTCGAGTGACCCATCCCGACCCGGGGGGAACGTGGCACTGAAGGTGGCCGAAGTCGGCGGAGCGACGGCACCGGCGGCCGATCCGGCCGTGGCCGCCCCGGCCCGCCGGGCGCCGATGGTGGCCGTCGACGCCATGGGCGGCGACCGGGCCCCGGCCGAGGTGGTGGCCGGCGCCCTGCTGTCGGCCGAGGCGGGGATCTCCGTGCTGCTGGTCGGCCAGGAGCCGGTCCTCGCCCCGCTGCTCGACGGGCTCGATACCCGGTCGTTGGCGGCCAGTGTCGAGCTTCTCCACGCCGGCGAGGTCGTGGCCATGGACGACGACCCGGCCAAGAGTGTGCGGCGCAAGAAGGACTCCTCGCTGGTCCGCTGCGCCGAGGCGGTGCGGGACGGGCGGGCCGACGCCATGGTCAGCGCGGGCAACACGGGGGCCACCATGGCCAGCGCCCTGCTGCGGATGGGCCGGATCCGGGGCATCGCCCGTCCGGCCATCGTGACGCCCATCCCGGGGCCGCTCCCGACCCCGACTCTGCTCCTCGACGTTGGGGCCACGGTCGACTGCGCCCCGGAGTGGCTGGTGCAGTTCGCCCGGATGGGGGCCGAGTACGCCCGCCTCCACCACGGCATCGAGCGGGCCCGCATCGGGCTCCTGTCGATCGGCGAGGAGATGGGCAAGGGCGACGAGATGCGCAAGCGCACCTACGATCTGCTGTCGAGGGAGCCGGGGTTCATCGGCAACGTCGAGGGGTGCGACCTGACGCTGGGCCGGGCCGACGTCGTCGTCACCGACGGGTTCACCGGCAACGTGGCCCTGAAGACACTCGAGGGCGGGATGCGGACGGTGCTACGCCTCGCCGCCGAGGCGCTCGGCCTGCCCGTCGGCGACGCCCGGGTCGGCGAGGTGCTCGAACCGGTTCTCGGCCCGGCGGTCGCCCAGTACGATCCCGATGCCTTCGGAGGCGCCGTCCTGCTCGGCATCGACGGCGTCTGTGTGATCTCGCACGGCGCCAGCAACGCCCGCAACATCGACACCGCAATCCGGCTAGCCGCGGAATGCGCCGAAGCGGGCATCGTGCATCGCATGAAGGAGGCAATCTCCCACCATGGTGTCTGAGACCCCCGCCCGTCCGCCCGGGGGTCCGGGGGTGTCCCCCGGGCTCGTGGAGGCCGACGAGGTCTTCAAGATCATCCGGGAGCGGCTGGCTGACATCCTCGAGATCGAGGAGAGCCGCATCACGCTCGAGGCCAGCTTCACCGAGGACCTCTCGGCCGACTCGCTGGCCCTCATCGAGCTGGTGGAGGCCATCGAGCAGGAACTGGAGGACCGGGCCGAGGGCTTCCGGATCGAAGACGAGGATCTGGCCGACCTCCGTACCGTCCGCGACGCCGTCGACTACGTCGTCGAGCGAGTGGGCTGAGGAGGCCGGCGAGCCGTTGGCCGAGAGCTCCCTCGACCGCCTGGAGGACCTGCTCGGGCGCCCCTTCGCGGACCGGAGCCTGATCGCCCGCGCCCTCGCCCACCGGTCGTTCTGCGCCGAGAACCCCACCTTCGAGTCCAACGAGCGGCTGGAGTTCCTGGGCGACGCCGTCCTCGGGCTGGTGGTCACCGACTACATCTACCGGGCCTTCCCCCACCTCCCCGAAGGAGAGCTGGCCAAGGTGCGGGCGTCGGTCGTCAACGCCGGCGTCCTCGCCGAGATCGCCACCGAGATCGAGCTCGGCGCCTTCGTGCTGCTGGGGAAGGGCGAGGGCCTCTCCGGGGGGCGGGAGAAGCCCTCGATCCTGGCCGACGCCATGGAGGCGGTGCTGGCCGCCACCTACCTCGACGGCGGGTGGGACGCCGCCTACAAGCTGGTCATGGCCCTGCTCGGAGAGCGGATCGCCGCCGCCGCCGAGGGGCCCGGCGGGCAGGACTACAAGACCCGCCTCCAGGAGCTGGCCGCCCGGCGCTTCGACCAGATGCCCCGCTACGAGGTGCGGGACGAGGGGCCGGACCACGCCAAGCGCTTCTACGCCCACGTGGTGCTCCAGGGAACGCCCCGGGGCCGGGGGGAGGGCCGGTCGAAGAAGCAGGCGGAGCAGGCCGCGGCCCGGATGGCGTGGGAGTGGCTGCGCGAGGCCGAGGCCGAGGCGGCGGCGGTGGCGGCTGCCGAAGCGGCGGAAGCGGCTGCGGCGGCCCTCGATCCCGCCTTTCCGGGCGGCGCTGGGCCCCTGGATGATGGGCCCCTGGGTGATGGGCCGCTGGGCGGGCCGGAGCCCGACGACGCCGGGTCGGTCGAGGAAGGTGCCGGAGCTCCCTGAGGTCGAGGTCGTCCGTCGGGGGCTGGCGGAAGAGGTCGCGGGCCGGCGGGTGACGTCGGTGGCCGTGACCGGCGCCCGGACGGTGCGCCGCCACCCGCCCCAAGCCCTCGTCGAGCGGCTCCGGGGGGCGACGCTCGGCCCGGCCGGCCGCATCGGGAAGTTCCTCCTCCTGCCCCTCGATGACGGGGCGGAGACGCTGGTCGTCCACCTCCGGATGTCGGGCCAGCTCCTCCTGACCAGGCCGGAATGGCCGCTGGCCCGGCACACCCACGCCGTCCTCGGACTGTCGGACGGGCGGGAGCTCCGCTTCGTCGACCCCCGGACCTTCGGGGAGCTGTTCGTGGCCGAGACGCCGGTGGCGGCCCTGGCCCATCTCGGCCCCGATCCTCTGTCGGCCGGGTGGTCGGCGGCGGTTCTCGGGCGAGGCCTGGCCGGGAGGACGGCCCGGCTCAAGCTGCTCCTCATGGATCAGCGCTTCGTGGCCGGGATCGGCAACATCT
>JAUZEY010000109.1 GCA_030838785.1 Actinomycetota bacterium
GCCGGCGGCAGTTCGTCCGGACCGCGGCCGCCTATTCGGTCGGCGTCTGGGCGATCGACAAGGTCACCGGCGGCAACTGGGGCAGCTACGCCTTCGCCCAGAACACCAAGACGACGAAGGCCTGCGACCTGGAGAACCCCGGGGCCCAGCTGGCCAACCTGCCGGGTGAGTTCATCCTCGACACGCAGGGCCACGCCCTCGACTCCAGCTTCGACGCCAAGTGGCGGACCCAGGAGCCCGGGTTCTTCCAGTTCCTCACGCTGTGGACGTCGTCGTCGATGGGCGACTACCCCGGCTACAACGAAGGCGGGATCCGCGGTTTCGGCGAGGGCGAGATCGACCCCGCCGAGAACCTCGGCCGGTACCACTACTTCAAGGACATCTTCCTCGACAGCTCGGAGACGGTGAACCTGCTCACCGCCCTGCCCAAGCTGCCCGACGAGGTGAACATCACGCCCATCAAGTGGGCCGCCGAGACCCGCGACATGATCAACGGCATGACGCAGTCGGAGCGCTGCTTCGTCCACGCCTTCACCCAGCCCAACCGGGGCTACCAGGGTCCGGACAAGAAGCCGGCCTACCAGCAGGAGGACTTCGACTGGATGGCCGGCGTGACCGGCCCGATGGACATCCGGGGCTGGAAGCTCTACTGCGGCTGGGGCGACCCCGGTCTCGGGGCCGTCGGCGGCGAGGGACCGAGCCACAACGGCTGGTGGTTCGACGACGACAACGGCATGGCCATCGTCGAGCACATCCGCCGGATCCAGGCCAAGACCAACCGGCCGCCGATCATCTGCACCCACAAGGGGCTGGCCTTCAACGGCACCTTCGACTCGGCCAAGTTCTCGCCGCGGGACATGGGCATCATCGGGTCGCAGTTCCCCGACATCACGTTCTTCACCTACCACTCCGGCTACGACGGCGAGCACATGACGGCCTACGCCGGCGACGACAAGGTCAACTCGTCGAACCGGGGCGTCGACTGCTTCGTCAAGAGCATCCGGGAGAACGGCCTCGATGCCACCCGGTTCGTGCCGAAGGGGCTCGAGCACGGCAACTCGCCGAACATGTACGCCGAGATCGGCACCACCTGGTGGGCCAACATGAGCGACGCCGACCGGGCCACCCACCTGCTGGGCAAGCTCATCACCTACCTCGGGCCCCGCCGGATCGTGTGGGGCAGCGACTGCATCTGGTACGGGAACCCGCAGCCCCAGATCGTGCTGCTCCGCGCCCTGCAGTTCTCCGAGCAGGCCAAGCAGTTCTACAACCTGCCCTACGGGCTCGACGGCGACCGCTGGGATCCGCGCAAGAACGCCCTCGACGCCGCCAGCTACATGGTCGACAACCCGGCCGTCCCGGGCTGGCCCGTCGACGCCCAGTCCCACCCCGAGCGGACGATCCGCAACGGCATCCTGGGCCGCAACGCGGCCGAGTGCTACGGGCTCGACCCCGACGCCAAGCGCAACGCCCTGTCGTGCGACGAGGTCCAGAAGATCCGCGACGCCTACATCCTCAACCCGAGCACGCCGAAGGAGACCGCGCCGCTCCGGACCAACACCATCAACGGGCCCCGGACCAAGAAGGAGTTCTGGAGGTTCGTCAAGGCCGAGGGCACCTCGGAACCCAACAAGTTCACCCGGTTCCCGAGTTAGGGGTCACCCCACACGACACACCATCGCACTCGATCAAAAGGGGAGGGATTCATGAGAGGCAAGCTGGCCGTGCTGGCGGCCGCGACCTTGTCGGTCGTGGCCGTGAGCGTGGCTCCGGCTGGCGCCGCCGCGTCCTACGGTCCGGGCACGTACAAGTCCGGGCCGAAGAACGGGGACTTCAGTGCGCACGCCGAAGCTGATCCGGCGACGGGGAAGGTGACGATCTTCCAGCACAACACCCGTCAGGCCGCCGCCGTCAACTGTGTCGGCGACGGGCCCCGGGCCACGTTGCTGGCGGTCCACTCGGTCGCCGACCAGGTGTCGTCGGTCGTGGTCGACTACGTCGACGCCACGCTGTCCGACAACGAGATCATCATGGACGTCATCGTGAGCAGTGACAAGACCGGTCCGTTGGGCCACAAGACGGCCTTCGGGCCGAAGATGCACGAGGCCGGTTCGATCACGGTCCCGCTGAAGAAGCTGCCGGACCCGGGCGAGACGATGACGGTGCAGTTCGGCCTCCAGACGGGCGCCGGGTGCCTCCCGCACCCGCAGATCGGCCTGGACGGCAGCCGGTTCGTCAACGGCGGCGAGGCCACCTTCACCGGCGTGAAGGTCGGGTGAGCGCCATGTCCGAGAACGGAGTCACCGTGAACAGCATCCGGAAGCGGGCCGTCGTCGTCCTCGCCGTCATCGGCTTGGGCGCCCTCGCGCTCGCCGGTCCGGCCGGAGCCGAGAACGCCGCCCCGAGCCACCGGTTGGGGCAGGTCCCGGCCGACCAGATCACCGGGCAGGACCACCCCGCCGACGTGTTCGTCGAGGCCTGGCAGTACGTGCCCGCGACGGTGCACCTGAAGCAGGGCGGCCACCTCAAGTTCGGCAACTACGACATGTACCCCTACGGTGCGGGCATCGCCGCCCACAGCATGGAAGAAGCCATCCCCGGCTGCACCTCTCCGCCCTACAAGACCAGCGGCGGCTGTGACCGCTACCCGAAGTTCACCAGTGCGCTGACCGACCACGGCTACGTACACAACGTCGAGGGCGTCGACAAACTGCCGCCCGGGACGTATCCCTTCACCTGCCAGATCCACTCGCAGATGCGGGGCTCGCTCGTCGTCGAGTAGTCCGAGTCAGTCAGTCACTGCGGTTTTTTTTCCGGCCCGCCGCCGGCGCCTGTCTCAGGGGAGGAGGTGCCGGCGGCGCTGGCTTTTGGGACCCGACCCCGGGGCGTTCGGCTTCTTTTCTTCGGTCCCGATTAGGCGATGTTGACGACCCAGGCGTCGCGCTCGCCGGCGGTGGTCTGTCCCGGCAGGGCCCCGGTGGTGCCGCCGGCCAGGTAGAAGCCGCCCCGGCCGATGGCCAGGGCCATGGCGTAGTCGTAGGCCGGGCCGCCGAACTGGCGGACCCACAGCAGGTCGCCGGTCGGGCCGGCGGCGGCCAGGAAGGCGTCGGTGCCACCGCTCGAGGCTGCGCCGTCGAGGGGGCCGCCGACCCGGCCGGCCACGAACAGGTGGCCGGTGGCGTCGAAGGCGATGGCTTCCGCGTCGTCGGCGCCGGGCGTGCCGAACTGCCGCGACCACAGGTCGCCCCCGTTCCGGAAGGCGACGATGTAGGCGTCGGTATCGCCCTGGGTCGTCTGGCCGGGGAGGGTGCCGAGCGTCGTGCCGGCCACGAACACGTCGCCGGACGGGCCCACGGTGACCGCCACCCCATAGTCGTCGGAGTGGCTGCCGAACTGGCGTGTCCACACGACCTTGCCGGCGGGGTCGTACTGGCGGGCGAAGCCGTCGAGCCCCCCGGCGGCGGCGGCGCCGGCGAGCAGGCCGCTGGTCTCGCCGGCCACGACCGGGGCGCCGGTGGCGTCGAGGGCGACGGCGAGGGCGTAGTCCTCCCCGACGGTGCCGAACTGCCGGACCCAGACGGGGTTACCGGCCGGGTCCCACTTGGTGATGAAGGCGTCGTAGTCGCCGGCGGACGTCTGCCCGGGCAGCGCCGCCCGCGTGCCGCCGACGACGTAGGCGAAGCCGGCGTGGTCGACCTTGACCGCCGCGGCACTCTCCCCGCCGCCGCCGCCGAACTGCCGGGTCCACAACTCGTCGCCGGCGGCGTCGTACTTGCGGATGAAGGCGTCCCACCCCCCGGCCGAGGACTGGCCGGGGAGTGTCCCGAACGTCTGCCCGACGACGTAGACGTTGCCGCTGTCGTCGAGGGCGATGCCCTTCGGCTCGTCGCGCTCGTAGCTCCCGAACTGCCGCGTCCACACCTCGTGGCCCGCCGGGTCGTAGCGCCGCAGGAAGACGTCGATCATCCCGGCCGCCTTCTGGCCCGGCAGCTCGCCCGAGGTCTGGCCCGTGACGTAGAGATTGCCGGCGGGGTCGATGGCGACGCCCTTGGCGTCGTCGGGATAGCGGGTACCGAACTGGGCGGTCCAGGCGATCGTGGCGGCGGGGGCGGCGGCCGGCCAGAGCAGTGCGCCGCAGAGGGCCGCGGCCAGTCCGACGGCCCCGGATCGGATGGCGGCCCAGCGGCGGGTGGGGGGACGCGACGCTCTGCGCATGCAGCACTCCTCCCCCCCCGAAAAGCGGTCGTGAGCACCGCCGACCATAGCCGTCCCCGGCTGGGGACGACAGTGGCGCGCCGCGCTCCGATCAGAAGGTGAGGACGGGCCAGCCGTTGGTGTGCGCGGCGCGGCGGAGGCGCCGGTCAGGATTGACCGCCACCGGGCGGCCGGCGGCACTGAGAAGGGGGAGATCCGACATCGAGTCGGAGTAGGCGGTGGCCCGGGAGAGGTCGGCCGTGCCGAGCTCGACCCACAGCCGGGCGAGCTTGCCCCGGCCGTGGCAGAACGGGCCAACGAGTCGGCCCGTGAACCGGCCCTCGCACACCTCGGCCAGGGTGCCGACGGCCCGCTGGGCGCCGAGGGCACGGGCGGCGGCGTCGACGAGCGGCTGCGGGCTGGCCGAGGCGATGACGCAGAAGTCCCCGGCGGCGAGGTGGCGGTCGAGGAGCCACCGGGCGCCGGGGCGGGCGGTGCGGGCCAACTCGTCACCGAGGCCCTCCGCCACGTCGAGAAACGGTCCCGCCTCGCGGTCGGCCACATCGGCCAGCAGGGCGGCGAGCAGTCGATGGGCGCCGGAGACCCCCTGGCCCCGCCGCACGAAGACGGCCTCTCGGGCCAGGTAGCCGGCCAGCCGCCGGCTACCCACCATGCCGGCGCGGTGCAGCGCCCGCCCGAAGAGGCTCAGACTGGACCCGGGGAGCAACGTCCGGTCGAGATCGAATACCGCCAGCCGGCCGTTGTGGTCCGGAAGCCTCGTGGGTGCTTCCGGGGGGCCGGATGTGGTGACCTCGTCTCGGGGGACGAAGGCCCGGGTGCTCATGACGCGATGATGAGCGGTGATGCTGTCCGATTCATGAACGCCGTGGGCGGCCGGTGGTGAACGCCGAGCGAAGGCTGACCGACGAAGGGGCAAGACATATACTGCGAAATTAGACGCTCGGTCTAATGCCTAAAAGTGACGATGAGGGAAATGACCGCCTGCCCCCAGGACGAGCCACAGCAGCTCGGGCGCGTCGCCCGCAAGCGGCAACGCCGCGTCAACGAGATCCTCCGGGTGGCCGCCCAGGTCCTCTCCGAGAGAGGGTATTACAACACCAGCCTGGAGGAGATCGCCGACCGTCTCGACCTGGCCAAGGCGTCGCTCTACCACTATTTCGACAGCAAGGAGTCGCTCCTGACCACCTGCCTCGGGACGGTGGCGGAGGAGTCGATCACCCGCCTCACGACCATCGCCTCCGGCACCGGAAGCTCGCCCGAGCGCCTGCGGGGCCTCATCATCGAGCAGCTGCGGATCATCACGGTCGAGTACCCCGAGCTGGCCCGGCTGTTCCTGGCCCACCTCGAATGGCCGGTCACGGTCCGGGAGCGCATCAGCGACTGGCATACCCGGCACGACGCCATCATCAAGGGAGTCATCGAAGAGGGCGTGAGGTCGGGCGAGCTGGGCGACATCGACATCTCGGTGGTCCGGCACAATCTCACCGGCGCCCTGAACTTCGTACCGTTCTGGTTCCACCCTGAAGGCCGCTTCTCCGACCGGGAGGCGTTCGAGGCCGTGGCCGACAGCGTGCTCCTGATGTTCGGCGTCGGCGCCCCTCCGACCCCGGCCTAGCGCCCGCCGGGGCGGCTCACCCGGAGCGGGTCGCGGCCTGGAGGCGGCGCATGCCGGCCAGCCAGCGGTCGTAGTCGTCGGCCTTGCGCCGGAAATGCTCCTGCACCTCGGGATGGGGGAGGAGCAGGAAGGTCTCGTTCCGCAGGCCCTCGACCACGACGTCGGCGACGTCCTCCGGGTCGAGCACGCCGGGGGAGTCGGCCAGCCGTTCGCCGGCCGCGGCCAGCATGTCGGTGCGGACGAACTCGGGGCAGAGGCACGAGACGCCCAGACCCTGATCGCCGTAGGTGATGGCCAACCACTCGGCCAGGGCCACGGCGGCGTGCTTGGTCAAGGCGTAGGGGGCGTTACCGAGGATCGTGAGAAGCCCGGCGGCGGAGGCGGTGACCAGGAAGTGGCCGCCGCCCTGGTCGAGCATGAGCGGTACCACGGCCCGGGCGGCGTACACGTGGGAGAGGACGTTCACCCGCCACATCCGCTCCCAGGCCTCGTCGGGGGCGTCAGGCCCGACGAGGGTGGCCGGATCGTCGGGCCGGATGCCCCACAGGATGCCGGCATTGGCGCAGAACAGGTCGATGCGGCCGTAGCTCAGACGGGCGGCCTCGACCAGCGCGATGACGTCGGCCTCGACCGACATGTCGCCCGGCACGGCCAGGCCGTCGATCTCCCGGGCCACCGCCGCAGCCCCGGGGGCGTCCACGTCGGCCACGACCACCGAGGCGCCCTCAGCGGCGAAACGCCGGCAGAGCGCCCGACCGATACCCGACGCTCCGCCGGTCACGACCGCCACCTTCCCGGCCAGATCCACGCCGGCAGTCTTACGGACGGGAGGCCGGTAGTCGAGGCACTAGCCTCCATTGGCCGTGGCTGAGAACAACCTCCTGCGCTCCGAGGCCGCCGACCGGGCCCGCCTCCTCGATGACCTGCACTACGACGTCGCCCTCGACCTGACCGGCGACGAGACGTTCCGAAGCGAGACGCGCCTGCGCTGCCGGGCGCATCTCGCAGCGGACACGTTCCTCGACCTCACCGCCGTACGGGTCGAGTCCGCCTCCGTCAACGGCGCGCCCGTCGGGGCCGACGCCTTCGACGTCGAGGCGGGCCGGTTACGGATCAGCGGCCTCGGGGCCGAGAACGAGATCGTCGTCGTCGCCGAGCACGCCTACGAGCACACCGGCGTCGGCCTCCACCGCTTCGTCGACCCCGTCGACGGCGCCGTCTACCTCCACACCCAATTCGAGCCGTTCGACGCCCACCGGGTCTTCCCGTGCTTCGACCAGCCCGACCTCAAGGCGACGTTCTCCTTCGAGGTCGAGGCGCCGGGCGGCTGGGAGGTCGTCTCCAACGGGGCCGTCACCGACCGGCCGGCCGGGGGCGCCGCCGGGCGATGGCGTTTCGCCACCACCGAGAAGATGTCGACCTACATCACTGCCCTGGTGGCCGGCCCCTACCACTCCGTCCACCGGCGGCGCGGCGACATCGAGATGGGGCTGTACTGCAGGCAGTCACTGGCCCAGTACCTCGACTCCGACGAGATCTTCGACGTCACCGCCGCAGGCTTCGACTTCTTCGAGGGCGCCTTCGGCCAGCCCTACGCCTTCGGGAAGTACGACCAGCTCTTCGTGCCGGAGTTCAACTTCGGGGCCATGGAGAACGCCGGCTGCGTCACGTTCTCCGAGCGCCACGTCTTCCGGTCGAAGGTGACGGAGGCGGAGCGCGAGGCCCGGGCCGACACGATCCTCCATGAGATGGCCCACATGTGGTTCGGCGATCTCGTGACCATGCGGTGGTGGGACGACCTGTGGCTCAACGAGAGCTTTGCCACCTACGCCTCCTATCTCGGCCTGGTCGAGGCGACCCGCTTCACCTCGGCGTGGGCGTCGTTCGCCAACGCCCTCAAGACCTGGGCCTACCGGCAGGACCAGTTGCCGTCGACCCACCCGATCGTGGCCGACGCTCCCGACATCGAGACGATGAAGACCAACTTCGACGGGATCACCTACGCCAAGGGGGCGTCGGTGCTCCGCCAACTCGTGGCCTGGGTGGGCCAGAAGGAGTTCCTGGACGGGGTTCGGGCCTACTTCGCCCGCCACGCCTGGGGGAACACCGACCTGGCCGACTTCCTGGCTGCGCTGGAGGAGGCGTCGGGCCGTCCGCTCGCGGACTGGGCGCGGCAGTGGCTGGAGACGACCGGGGTCAACACGATGCGGCCGGCGTTCGACGTTGCCGCGGCCGGTGACGGGGAAACGTTCGCGTCGTTCGCCATCGAGCAGGAGGCGGCCCCCGACCACCCGACGCTGCGGTCCCACCGGCTGGCAGTCGGGCTCTACGACTACGACAACCAGCCCGGAGGGGAGCAGCGCCGGTTGCGGCGCCGCACCCGGGTGGAGCTCGACGTTGAGGGCCACCGTACGGCGGTCGACGAGCTGGTCGGGATGGCCGTTCCCGACCTGGTGCTCCTCAACGACGGCGACCTCGCCTACACGAAGATCCGCCTCGATGCCCGCTCCCTGGCCACGGTCACACAGAGCCTGGGCACCCTCGACGACCCGCTGGCCCGGGGGCTGTGCTGGTCGGCGGCGTGGGACATGCTGCGCGACGCCGAGCTGCCGGCCCGGCGCTACCTCGACCTCGTCCTGGCCAACCTCGGCGGGGAGGACCAAATCGCCGTGGTCGGCGGGCTGCTGCGCAACGCCGAGGCGGCGGCGGTCGTCTACGGCGACACGGCCAACCGGGAGCCGGCCCGGCGGCGCCTGGCCGAGTACGCCCTCGATGCCCTGCGGGCGGCCGGGCCGGGCAGCGACGTCCAGCTGGCCTACGCCCGGGCCTTCGTGGCCGCCGCCCGGGTCGACGACCATGTCGCCCTGGTGCGCGGCCTGCTCGACGGCCGGCCCATCGACGGCGTGGAGGGTCTCACGGTCGACACCGAGTTCCGCTGGGGCCTGGTGCGGTCCCTGGCTGCGGCCGGCGTCGAGGAGGCACCCGCCCTCATCGCCGCCGAGGAGGAACGCGACGCCACCGACGCCGGCGCCCGCCACGCCGCCGCCGCCCGAGCCGCCCAACCCCACGAGGCGCCGAAGGCGGAGGCCTGGTCGGCGCTGGTCGACGGCGACCTCCCGCTGGCCACCATGCGGGCGGTGATGGGCGGCTTCCGCCAGCCCGACCAGGAGCCGCTCCTCCAGGCCTGGACCGAGCCCTACTTCGACGCTCTGCTCCCGATCTGGGAGCGCCGCGGCCCCGACGTCGGGATGTCCTTCACCGACATGCTCTACCCGGTTGGCGACGGCGCCGTCCCCATGACCGACGCCTACCTGGCCCGTGGGAGCGAGACGGAGGCGGGGTCGCTCCGGGGAATCCCCGCCCCCATCCGCCGCCTCCTCCTCGAAGGCCGCGACCAGGCCCTGCGGGTCGCCCGGGCCCGGGCCTGCGACGCCGGTGCCGACTGACGCGAGGCGGGCGACCTAGAGGCGCTTGAGCGTGCCCCAGAACTCGATGTCGGGCTCGGGGATCTCCTTGTGGAACGTCCCCGGAGGCGAGTTGTCGATCCCGAGGAACGACGTCTCGTTGCCCCCGTCGGTCACGACGAAGGCGATGGTGTGGTTGTGAGGTGGGAGACCGGTGTGGGGCGGGTGGTCCGTCCAGTGGGTCACGCCCATGCAGTCGTCCTCGACGGAGTAATCGCCTGCTTCGGTGGAGGGGCCGTAGTTGCCGCCGATGATTTCCTCGTGGTGGCCGGAGAACCGGCCCGCGCCATCAAAGTGGAGCACCCCGACGAAGGCGAGCGGCGCGCGGGCCAGGAAGCCCTGCCCGGCCATGGCGTAGTCGCCCTTAAGCGACCCTGCGCTGCAGTGGGTCGTGGCCGCCACCTTGTTCCCGGCCTCCTGGGCGATGGCAGCCATCCCGATTCCGATGTTGGTGAGGACGGCGAGGCTGATGAACGCGGCTCGGAATCTCCTCATCTCTCCCCCTTCGCACTTAGCGGGCCAGGCCGTGATACTCCGGATTGGGCATCATGCCCGTGGCCATAGCCAAGCGGTTGGTGAAGTTGTACATCGCCGCCACTTCGATGACATCCCAAATGTCCTCGTCCGAGAAGCCCTCGGCCCGTAGGGCCTCGATGTCGGCCTCCTCACAGGCGCCAGGGTCCTTCGTCACCTTGACGGCGTAGTCGAGCATCGCCCGTTCGCGGGTGGAGAGGTCGGCCCGCCGGTAGTCGAGGGTGATCCGGTCGGCCGCGACCTTGTCGTCGGAGGCCTCCCGGAGGGCCGCGCCGTGGGCCACGAGGCAGTAGAGGCAGCCGTTGGCCATCGACACGGCGACCGAGATCATCTCCCGCTCCCGGGCGGAGAGGCCCTCGGTCCCTTCCATCACGGTCTTGAAGTGGGCGAACCAGGCCCGGAACCGCTCCGGCCGCCAGGCGTAGGTGCGGAACACGTTGGGCACGAAGCCGACCACCTCGGCGGCCTTGGCAAAGAGCTTCCGCTCCGGCTCATCGAGCTCGTCGTCGGTCAGGACGGGAAACCAGCTGATGCGCTCGTCGGGCATGGGTCGTACGCTACCCGTCCGGCCTGCACCGACCAGAGGGGGAAGCGATGAACCGCACCGACGTGGAGTTCAACGCCGAGGGGACGACGTTGCGAGGGTGGCTGTACCGGCCGGCGGGGGACGGGCCGGTGCCAGGGGTCGTGATGGCCCACGGTTTCTCGGCGGTGAAGGAGATGTACCTCGATTCCTTCGCCGAGGTGTTCGCCGGGGCGGGCCTGGCCGCCCTCGTCTTCGACAACAGGAACTTCGGGGCCAGCGACGGTGATCCCCGTTACGAGATCGACCCCTGGGCCCAGGTCCGGGACTACCGCCACGCCATCACCTACCTGCAGACGCTGCCGGGGATCGACCGCGACCGCATCGGGGTCTGGGGCTCGAGCTACAGCGGTGGGCACGCGCTCGTGCTGGGCGCCATCGACAAGCGGATCAAGGCGGTCGTGTCCCAGGTGCCGCTCATCAACGGGTTCAGGAATGTGCAGCGCCTGGTGCGGAGCGACTTCCTCCCCGGTCTGCGGGCCACGCTCGACGCCGACCGGGAGGCCCGCTTCGCCGGCAAGGAGCCGGGCATGATCCCCGTCGTCGCCGAGGACCCGCTGGCGCCCTCGGCCCTCCCCACGCCCGACTCGTGGCAGTGGTTCACCGAGACGGGGAGCACCCGGGCACCGTCGTGGCGCAACGAGGTCACGCTCCGGACGCTGGAGATGCTCATGGAATACGACCCGAGCTCGTACATCGACCGGGTCAGCCCGACACCGCTTCTGATGGTGGTGGCGGCCGGCGACGTCCTCACCCCGTCCGACCTGGCTTTCGAGGCCTACGGGCAGGCCCGCGAGCCGAAGAAGCTGGTCGTGCTCCCCGGTGGTCACTTCGGCGCCTACACCGGCCCCGACTTCGACCTGTCCTCGGGCGCGGCCCGCGACTGGCTGGTGCAGCACCTGAACGGTTGACCGTCCTTCCGCCGGCGGCGCTCGAGCGCCGCCGGCGGAAAGGGCCTCGACGACGACGTGGCCCGGGTTGTCCGGGAGGACCGTCGCCGCATGGTCAAGGCCACGGCCAAGGGCCGGTCGGAGGACTTCCACGAGTGGCGCAAATCGCCGAGCCGGTGCTGTCGCCCGAGACGCAACAGCGCCTCGGGCGGCTGTGGAAGGCCGTCGCCTGACCCGATTTCCCGTTGCCCTGTCGGGGGTTCGGAGGCCTCACCGGGCCACTTTCCTTGTCCCACAAGGGTCCTGAAGCGGTATCCACGGAACTTTTCGGAGTTTTTGTGCCGGCGACCTTCAGCGCCGAGAAGCCTTGTCCCATAAGGGTTTTGGGCTGCAGCAGGGGCAACTTTCCTTGTCCTGCCTCGAAATGGTGCTTGACGAACTTGCGTTTGTGGGTTCTCATTCCGAGTTGAAGCAGCCGTTAACTCTGGAGGTCGTGGTGAACAAGACCCAACTGGTGGACCAGATCTCAGGTGATACCGCCATGGGTAAGCCGGAAGTCGAGAAGATCATCAAGGCGTTCATCAACACCGTGCAGCAGTCGGTGAAGAAGGGCGAGAAGGTCTCCCTCCCCGGTTTCGGCGGCTGGAGCCAGACACAGCGGAAGGCTCGCACCGCCCGGAACCCCCGCACCGGTGCCGCGGTCAAGGTCCCGGCCGGCAAGGGCGTGAAGTTCACCGTGGGCGCCACGTTCAAGGACATCGTGGCGGCCAAGCGGGGCACGGCGGCGGCGAAGACGGCCGCCAAGGCCCCGGCCAAGAAGGCGGCCCCCGCCCGGGCCACGAAGGCCCCGGCGAAGGCCGCTCCGGCCAAGGCCGCCAAGGCTCCGGCGAAGGCCGCTCCGGCCAAGAAGGCCACGGCTCCGGCGAAGGCTCCGGCCAAGAAGGCCACGGCGAAGGCCACCAAGCGCTGAGCTGTCAGTTCGCAGTTCTGGCGCCTGACCGGCGCTTTTAGGAGCGGCGCCCCGTATGGGGCGCCGCTTTCTTCGTGCTGCTAGAGGCGATCGATGCGCTTGAAGGCTTCGCCGATCGGCAGACCGGCCACCGCCCCGGCCTCGGCCGCCCGCTGCCGGATACGGGTCTCGAAACCCTCCTCTTCCGCGGTCCGGTCGGCGTCGATGCCCATGGTGCTCACCCATTGGCTCCGGTGGGCGAGGAGCGCGGCGAGCTTGGTGTCGAGGAACCCCTCGATGCCTTCGACGTGGTCCACCTCGTCCGCCTCCCAGAGCAGGAGGCACGCCGGCCGGTGCGGGTCGAGACCCTGCTCGGGATAGAAGTGCGGGTCGCGGGCGGCCACGATGCCTTCCACGGCCAGGAATCCGGCGTGGCGGTGGTCGGGATGGAGGCGGTAGCGCTTCCAGGGATCGTGGCCGAGCACGACGTCGGGCCGGATCTCCCGGATCACCCGGCACACCTCGGCCCGCTCCGACAGGCCGCTCGTGAGCTCGCCGTCGACGTGGTCGAGGAAGACGACGCTTCCGGCCCCGAGCGCGGCGGCCGCCGCCCGCTGCTCCTCCCGGCGGAGGGCGACGAGTTCGGCGCGGTCCGCCGTCGGGTCCCACGACCCCTTGGAGCCGTCGGTGAGGACGAGCTCGGTGACGACGCAGCCGGCCGCCGCCCACTTGGCCAGCGTGCCGCCGCAGCCGAAGTCGGTGTCGTCGGGGTGGGCCCCGATCGCCAGGGCCCGGCCCGGAACCGGCAGGTCGACGCCCACGGCGCCGCTCGGGGCGGGAGCGAGGTAGCTGGCCACGGGCCGTCCGATGTCCTCCTGGTCGGAGGCCGTCATGCGCCGAGCGGGGTCCGGAGCCGCCCGCCATCGCCCCTCGGGAGGGAGAGGCCCACGAGGTCCTCCGGGGCGTCGACGTCACGGCCCAGCCGGCTGTCGCGTCGCACCCGGAAGGCCAGGCCGGCGGCCCGGGCGGCGGCGGCGTGGCGGCGGAACGATCCGGGCCCGTAGGCGAAAACGAACCCCGTAGCGCCGGTCGGAAGCGAGAGCACCGGGGTACCGTCGTCGCGGTGGCAGGGGACGGCCATCGCCACCGGTCGCCGGCCGTCGGCCGCCATCGGAGCCAGGCTCGTGGCCAGGGGGAGGTCGGCGTGGGCCACCACCACGCGGCCGAAGCCCGCGGCCCCGGCCCAGCCCAGGCCGGCGGCGGCGGCCAGGTCGAGCGTCCCCGGATCGTCGAGCACGGTCAGCCCGAGGGCCGCCGCCCAGCGCCGCACCTCGCGGGCGTTCGACACCACGGCCACCGGCATCGCCCCCGCCGCGGCGACGACGTTCTCGGCCATGACCCGCAACAGGTCGGCCCGCCGGGCCGGGTCGAGGCGGGAGCCGAGGCGGGACTTGCCGGCCTCGAAGCCCCGGATCGGGATGACGACGGCGGCGGCAGCGGTCATCCCGACCCCCCGCACCCCCGGAGTCATTCGACGATCTCGAACATGCGGATGACCGGCTCGAGCTGCAGGAACGGCAGGATCCGGACCATCGACTCCGCCACTTCCCGGGACTCGATGGCGGCGGTGAGCTCGCCGTGCGACTTCCACCGGGAGAGGGCGGCGGCGTCGATCAGGCCGCCGGCGTTGCGATCGACCCCGAGGAGCAGTTCCATGGATCTGCACCCCGGCATCGACTCGAAGACGGGGGCGATGTCCTCTCCGAAGATCCGTCGGACCTCGGCCAGGTCGTTCGGATCGATGGCCGACGAGAAGAACCTGACGAACACCGCCTCGTCCTCCCCGCGGCCTAGGCGTGCCAGGCCGATTTGGCGAACATGCCGGCCAGGTCAGGGTTGGCGTGGAGGCGCATCTGCCGGCGGTCGAGCTCGGCGGCGTGCCGCTCGCCGGTGCCGGGGTAGCGGAGCGTCACCACGATGCGGTCCTGCGTCACCTCGAGCAGGTTGTAGGACGGGCGCACGTAGCCCCGGAGGCGGTGCGACGAAACCGTCCCCGAGTTCACCACCAGCAGGTCGTTGAGGAGCCACACGAACGGCACGTGTTTGTGGCCCGAGAGCACGATGTCGACGCCGGCCTCGCCGAGCAGAGAAAGGACGTCGCCCGAGTCCCAGACCGTGTTGCGCTCCCGGCCCGTCCCCGGCACCGGCACGAGGTGATGGTGGAGGGCGAAGATCCGGAGCGACGCCGGAGCCGAGAACTGCTGGCGGATCCAGGAGTAGCGCTCGCGCCCGATCTCGCCCTCGGCGAGGTCGGGTTTGGTGGAGTCCATGGCCACCAGCGTGACCCCTTCCCCCGGATCCTCCTCGCCCGCCGCGAGCCGACCGGTCAGGTGGAGGACGCGGTCGCCCTTCCCCGGCACGTCGCCGGGCCCGAAGCTGTCCGTGAAGTGGAGGTAGCCCACGTTCTTGGCGTCGTGGTTGCCCGGGATGACCACGGTGGTCAGCTCCGCTTCGAGCAGCGGGGCGAGTTGGGCCTGGGCGTCGCGGAACTCGTGGGCGTAGCCGTCGGTGGTGAGGTCCCCGCCGATGAGCACCAGGTCCGGCGCGACGGCCCGCACCTCCTCCACGGCGTGATGCAGCAGCTGCGGGTCGAAGAACGGCGACCCGCAGTGGATGTCGGACAGCTGGGCGATCAGGAAGGAATCCCGGGACATGGGCCCGCCTATCCTACCGGCCTGTGGAACCGCTCTACCGACTGGCGGAAGTGCTGCTCCGCCCCCCCGTCCGCCGGGGTCTGCGGTGGCGGGTCGAGGGCCTGGAGCGGATCCCGGCCGACGGCCCGGTCCTGCTGGCCTCCAACCACCTGTCCTACTTCGACCCCCTCGCCATCGCCAACCTGACCGATCTGGCCGGGCGCCGGGTGCGCTTCCTGGCCAAAGCCGAGCTGTTCCGGAACCGGGCCCTGGGCGCGGCGCTGCGGAGCATGGGGCAGATCCCCGTCGTTCGGGGAACGGGCGACGCCGCCGCGCTCGACGCCGCGGCGGCGGCGCTGGCGGCCGGGCGCTGCGTCCACGTCTTCCCGGAGGGCACCATCTCTGACGACCTCGACCCCATGGCGGGCAAGACGGGCCTCGCCCGTCTCGCCCGGGCGGCCGGGGTCGACGTCGTGCCGGTCGGGCTGTGGGGTACACAGCGGGTGATCCCTCCCAAGGGCAGAAAGGCCCGACGCTTCCGCACCCCCGTCGTCATGGTGGTGGGGGAGACCGTCCCCGTCGGGCCGGGTGCCAACCCCCGCGAGACGACCGACCGCATCATGGCCGCGGTCTGCGCCGCCGTCGCCCGGGCCCGTCGGCTCTACCCGCCGCCCGAGGACAGCGAGCGGGATGCCTGGTGGGTCCGTCCCCCGGAGAGCGCCCGGCTCCGCAGCTGCCGGGGCCGGGTCGCGCAGGCGGAGCTCGACGCCCAGTTCGAAGCCAGGGCCGAAGAGGGTCGGAGCTGATGCGGCTGGCGGTCATCGGGGCCGGCTCGTGGGGAACCACGGTCGCCGCCCTCGGGGTCCGCAACGCCGAGCACGTGTCGCTGTGGGCCCGGCGGCCGGAGCTGGCCGAGCGGATCGCCGCCACCGGGGAGAACTCCGACTACCTACCGGGGCGGCCTCTCGGAGCGGTAGCCGCCACCGGCCGGCTCGACGAGGCGCTCGACGGCGCCGACGTGGTCGCCCTCGCCGTCCCGTCCCACGGCTTCCGCACCGTGCTCACCGAGGCGGCGCCGTTCGTCCCGCCCGACGCCGTGTTGCTGAGCCTGGCCAAAGGGCTCGAGCAGGGTTCGCTGAAGCGGATGACGGAGGTGGCAGCCGAACTCCTGCCCGGGCACGCCGGCGGCCGTATCGGCGTCCTCACCGGCCCCAACATCGCCACCGAAGTGGCGGCCGGCCTGCCCACCGCGTCGGTCGTGGCGCTGGAGGACCCGGAGGCGGCCGCCGCCGCCCAGCGCCTGTTCATGACCGACACGTTCCGCGTCTACACCAACCCCGACGTCGTCGGCTGCGAGATCGCCGGCGTCGTGAAGAACGTGGTGGCGCTGGCGGCCGGGATCGCCCAGGGCCTCGGTGTCGGCGACAACGCCCGGGCGGCGCTCATCACCCGCGGCCTGGCCGAACTCACCCGGTTCGGGCTCGCCCTGGGCGGCAACCCGCTGAGCTTCCTCGGGCTGGCCGGCATCGGCGACATCGTCGTGACCTGCACCAGCCCCCGCAGCCGCAACCGGTCGGTGGGCGAGGCCCTGGGCCGGGGCCGGCCGCTGGCCGACGTGCTGGGGGAGATGACCATGGTGGCCGAGGGGGTCCGCAGCACCGCCGCCGTCCTCGACCGGGCCGCCGCCGCCGCCGTGGAGATGCCGATCGCCGAGCAGGTGCAGGCCGTCCTCGACGGGGCCCGCACCCCGGCCGCGGCCGTCTCGTCCCTCATGCTGCGGGAGGCGAAGTCGGAGCTCGAGGGCATCCGCATCGTCGGGTGAGCGGCCGGGCATGATCTGACCATGGGTCGTCACCGTCGCATCCGGGCTGTCAGCGGGATGACCGCCGTCGCCCTCCTCACCGCGCTGCTGCTCCCGGCGTCGCCGGCGTCGGCCGAGAGCCCGATCCACCCGGAGAACCGCCCGAGCGGCCTGGCGGGGGAAACAAACGGGCAGGTGCGGCCCGAGGCGCTCGTCGGCGTGGAAAGCAATTGTCAGGCGGCGCGGGCGGCCGGCTCCAGCCTGGCTCTCCTGCTGGCCGCGGCCCGGGCCGACGGCGTGCCGCTACGCCCCGGCGACTGCTACCGGCCGGCCAACCAGCAGTCGGCAGCCAAGTCGAACGCCTGCGGCAAGGGCAACTGCGCCTGCGCCGCCGGGACGGGGACGTCGATGCACGGCTGGGGCGAAGCGGTCGACTTCCGCGACGCCGGTGGGAGCCTCACGTTCACGGCGTCCGGCTACCGGTGGCTGAAGGACAACGGTGCCCGCTTCGGGTGGAACCACGCCCGGTGGTCCGAACCGGGCGGGAGCGCCTGCCCCGAGGCCTGGCACTGGGAGTGGGTCGGCGACGGCGGCCGCATGCAGCTCGACACCATCCGGGCCGACGTCGTGGGGATCGTGGCCTGCCGCTCCGGCGGGTACTGGGGCCTCACCGGTCTCGGCGGCGTGGCGGCCCGGGGCGGAGCGCCGGATGCCGGGTCGACCGGCGCCCCCCTCGCCTGGCTGGTGAAGGGCGGGGCGGCGACGCCGTCGGGTCGGGGTTACTGGCTGGTGGCGTCGGACGGGGGAATCTTCTCGTTCGGGGATGCGGCGTTCTTCGGGTCGCGGGGCGGATCGTCGACCGGCGACCGGTTCGTGGCCATGTCCGCCAGCCCGACCGGGCGGGGCTACTGGCTGGCCTCCTCCGATGGCGCCGTGTTCCCCTTCGGCGAAGCCGCCCCGGCTGGGGCACTGACCGCGAAGCCCAACCTGCCCATCGTCGGCCTGGCGGCCACCCAGTCCGGCAAGGGTTACTGGTTGACCGCTGCGGACGGGACTGTGTTCTCCTTCGGGGACGCCGTCGTCGCCGGCTCCGCCTAGCGGGTCGGGGTGCTGGTCGAGGACGTGGAGGCGGAGGCGACCCACGACCTCCGGTGGCGGATCCTGCGGAACCGCCGGGCCGGAGCACCGGTCGTCTTCCCTGAAGACTCCCGGGCCGGCGCCTTCCATATCGCCGTGCGGGACGTCGACGAGACAGGCACCGGTTCCGGGGCGATCCTGGCCGTGGCCAGCTTCATCCCCGAGGAGATCACTTACCGACCGGGGCGGACGGCCGTGCATCTCCGCGGCATGGCCGTCGACGGGCCGTCCCAGCAGCACGGCCTCGGGCGGCTCCTCGTCACCACCGTGCTCGAGCGCCTGCGCCGCGACGGCGTGGCGGTGCTGTGGTGCAACGCCCGCGACAGCGCTATCGGTTTCTACAGCCGACTGGGCTTCGAGGTCGTCGGCGACGGCTTCGTCCTGCCGGAGAGTGGGGTCGCCCACCATGTGATGCTCCGCGACCTCTGACGGACGGGCGACCTCTGACGGAAGGTCGATCTCTGACCGAACGGCCTGAAGCACGCGAGTCGACTGCGCGCTTCCAGTTGAGGATGAAGCTTGCGGGTTGGGCGCCGATCCGGAGGATGACGGCGCAATGTCCTCGCCGCACGGACGCACCGAGGAGCAGTCGACAACATGAAGCTCAATTTCCGGAAGAAGGTTCTCTTGAGCCTGGGAGTGGTCGCCGGCATCGGCGCCCTCGCCGGTGCCGGAACCTTTGCCACGTTCACCGCCCAGACCTCCAACCCCAACAACACGTTCGCCGACGGCACGCTGGTGCTGAGCAACACGGTCGGAACGGCCACGGCCTGCCTCTCGACCGGCGGTGGCAACACCGACACGAACGCCAACGGCCTCTGCGACACGGCCTTCAGCCTCAGCGTCAAGGCACCGGGCGATTCGAGCACCGCCGACATCACCCTGGAGAACATGGGCAGCCTGCCCGCCTCGGCCCTCAAGGCCTTCTCGGGATCGTGCACCGACGGCGACGCCAACGGGGAGACCTACCACGGCAGCGGGTCGGCCTGCGGCAAGGTACAGATCTACGTCCAGCAGTACTCCGATGCCTTCAGCACCCCGTCGGCCTGCCTCTACGGGGGTGCGACCGGCGCCACCTGCAACTTCTCCGACGCCACCAAAACTCTGACGACCTTTGTCACCGCCTATCCCAACGTCGGCAGCGGCTTGTCGGCCGGGGCCCTGACCGCCGCCGGCGGCGGGTCCCCGAAGGCGTGGGTCAGGGTCGGCGTGAAGCTTCCCGCCAACGCCGACAACTCCTACCAGGGCCGGTCGGCCTCGCTGGCTCTCAACTGGCACATCACCCAGTAAGCGGATGTGATGAGCACCGCGGTACTCGACGTCAGGGCCGCCAGGCCGGCGCCAGCGCTCTCGCTGGCGCCGGCGGCGGTGCGCCTCGTCGTCAAGGCCTCGCTCGGGGTCGTCCTGCTGGCCCTCGTGACCCTCGTCGTCGGGCCCCGGATGTATCCGTTCGAGAGCTTCTACGTCCGCAGCGGCAGCATGTCGCCCACCATCCCGGTGGGGGCCCTGATCATCGCCACCCGGGCGCCGGCCGCCCAGCTGGGTGAGGGCGACGTGATCGTCTTCCAGCGCCCCGGCCGGCCGGGGACGATGGTCGTGCACCGGATCTACGCCGTCGTGCAGACGCCGACGGGCCGGGCCTTCATGACCAGGGGTGACGCCAACCCGGGCCCCGACGACTGGATGGTGGCGGCCACCGGCGACGGCTGGCGGGCCGAGTACTCGATCGCCCGGGCCGGCTTCACGGTCGGCTGGCTCCACGCCGCACTGAGCCGCCGGGGATGGCTCGGTGCGTTCGCCATCGTCGTCGCCGTCTGCGCCCTCATTTCGATCTGGCAGAGCGAGGAACCGTGACATCCCCGAAGGACAACCCGGCACCCCCGGCGAAGACGCTGCTCGGTGGCACCGGACGGAAGGTCCTGCTGTCGCTGGGGGCGCTCGGCGTGGCCGGCGCCCTGGCCGGCATGGGCACCTTCGCCACCTTCACCGCCACCACCAGCGCCAGCTCCACCCTGGCGTCGGGGACGGTGGTGATCGCGCTCGGGAACACCGGGGCGTCCACGAACCGGCTCACGGTGAACGCTTCCGGCCTCGTGCCCGGTGACACGGTGCAGCGGTCGTTCGACCTGTCCAACACCGGCAGCCAGGACCTGGCCTCGGTGGCGCTCACGACCACCGCCTCGCCCTCGTCCCTCCTCGACACGGACAGCACCAACGGCCTCCAGATGGTGGTCGACCGCTGCTCCGTGGCCTGGACCGAATCCGGTTCGTCGCCTGCCTTCAGCTACACCTGCGGCGGCTCCACGACGACGATCCTCACCACCCGGGCGGTGATCCAGTCGGCGCTGACCATGTCGGGCCTGAGCGCCCTCACCGCCGCCGGCACCGACCACCTGCGGTTGACGCTGACCTTCCCGGGGACGGCCGGCGCCTCCCTCCAGGGCCTCAGCTCGACGCTCACCTACAGCTTCCTCGGCACGCAGCGGGCCGGTGCCGCCCACTAGATCAGTGATGCGGACCGTCGGACAGTGGGCCGGGCGGATCCTCCTGGCGGTGGCGGCCGCCGTGCTGCTGGCCGTCGGGATCGGTCCCCTCACCGGTGCCTACCGGATGGCCACCGTGTTGAGCGGCAGCATGGGGCGCGGCATGCCGGTCGGCTCCGTCGCCGTGCTGGTTCCCATCGACCCGGGGGCGGTGCAGGTGGGCGACGTCATCACCTACCAGGCCCCGACTCCGGAGCATCAGGTGGTCACCCACCGGGTGGTGGAGATCACCGAACCCGGCCCCCACCCCGTCCTGCGGACCCGCGGCGACGCCAACGGCACCCCCGATCCCTGGTCCGCCCGGCTGGACGGCGCCCCGGCCTGGCGGCGGGTGGCCGTCATCCCCTACGCCGGAACGATGATCCGGGCCCTGCGGTCGGCGCCGGTCCACCACGCCACCGTCCACCTCGTCCCTCTGGTCCTGCTGGCCGCCATGCTGGTGGCGATCTGGTCGCCCGGGTCGAAGCCGGGAAGGCGGCGACGGGTGTCGAGGCGCCAAGCGACGGCGGTGGCCGCCATCGTCGTCCTGACCGCCGCCGGTCCCGCCGCCGTGGCCGGCTTCACGAGCACCCCCGCCGCCGCCCACACCGTCGCCGCCGCCGCCGACTGGGTCGCGCCGTCCGTCAGCAGCACCGCCATCGCCAAGCCGACGGGCTACCTGGCCGGGGCCGTCAAGCAGGGCGGCACCTACTACGTCTACGCCAGCGTGGCCGACAGCGGGAACCCGCCCAGTGGCGTCTCCACGGTGAAGACCGACGAGAGCGCCATCACCTCGGGCCAGACGAGCGTCAGCCTCACCGCCGGGTCCTACTCGGTCAACGGGGTCGCCTACAACTACCGCAGCACCCTCCAGACGGCCAGCAGCCCGCTATCGGGCGGCAAGACGTACTCGATCACCTCCACCGACGCTCTGGCCTACAGCCGGCTCCAGACGGGCTACACGGTGACGATCGACAACGCCGGACCGACGGCGACCGACATCTCGACCGGCAACGCCGCCGGCGGCACGCACGGAATGGCCGAAGCCGGCGACACGATCACCTTCACCTTCAGCGAGCAGATCGACCCCCAATCGATCCTCGCCGGCTGGACCGGGGCGTCCACCACCGTCGTGGTGGAGCTCCAGGACGGGGGGTGCACGCTGGTCCTCTGCAACAACGACACCTTCCAGATCTACAACTCCGCCTACACCACCACGCTGCCGTTCGGGTCCGTGAGCCTCGCCACCGGCAGCTACTACGGCTGCTCCGGCATCGGTCTGCTGTGCGGCAAGACGCCGATGGCGTTCGGCGCCACGGGCACGGCCTCGACCATGGTGGAATCCGCCAACACCATCACGATCACGCTCGGGACCAGCAGCGGGGGCAACGGCATCATCCACACCGTCGGGAGCAACACCGACATGGCCTGGACCTCGACCACCACGCCCTACGACGCAGCGGGCAACACCGCATCGGGGAACACCTACACCGAGGGCGACAACGACTACGAGTTCTAGACCTGAGGGTGCTGGAGGCGCCCGCCGCGCCGTACCCTCCTCGGCGTGGCGAACTGGCGCAGCCTCGTGGGGCGGCGGGGGTCGGGGCCGGCTGGCATCGACGGCGACGTCCTGGCCGGCGCGCCCGACTGGCTGTGGCCGTTCTGGGCCGAGCGGCAGCTCGACCCGGAGTCCCCGGCCTTCGTCCCCGGGGGCGAGCTCCCGGCCCTCGTCAACGTCACGCATCGGAACTGGACGCTGGTCGGCAACCTCGCCTCGCCCCGGACGGGGATCGTCGATCCCCGCGGCCTCGTCTCACCCTGGCCCGGCGGCTGGTCGCTCGACTGGTGGATCGGCGCCGAGGACCGGTGGCACCTCCCGAGCCGGGAGGCGGCGGTGCGCCAGTCGCTGGTCGGGGACGTTCCTGTGGTCCAGACTGCGCTACGCATCCCCGGGGGCGACGCCGTCCACCGCGTCTACGGTCTTCCCGCCTCCGTGGGCGGCCCCTTCGGCGAACTCGTCGTGGTCGAGGTGGAGAACCAGTCGCCGGTCCCGGTCGCCGTCGCTTTCGCCCTGCGGCCGGCCAATCCCGTCGGTCTGGCCGCGGTGCGGCGGATCGAACTGCAGGAGGACCGGCTCCTGGTCGACGGGCACCCTGCGCTGCTGCTGCCCCGGCCGCCGGCCGGAGTGGCCGGCTCGAAGTTCGAAGACGGCGACGTCGTCCACCGGGTGACGGCGGGCCAGGCCGGCCCGGGCTCCCTCCACGTCGACGATCCGGACGGGCTCGGCCAGGTGGCGCTCGTCTACCCGCTCCCGCACCGCACCACGGTCCGGGTGGCGCTGCCACTGGAGCACGACCGGCGCACCCGGCACGGGAGCCCGGCGCTGCCCGGGATCGACCTGGCCGCACTTCCGGCGCCGGCCGACGTGAGCCGCGGCTGGCAGGCACAGCTCCGGCGGGGGCTGCGGCTCGAGCTCCCCGATCCCCGGCTCCAGTCGGCCGTGGAGGCCAACCGGGGGTTCCTCCTCCTGTTCCACCGCGGCGGTGACGTCTCGCCCGCACCGTGGCGCGGCGAGGACGTCTCCTTCCGGGAGGCCGCTCCGATGGTGGTGACGCTCGACCGGTTCGGCTTCCACACCGAGGCGGCGGAGGTGCTGCGGGCCCGTCCGTGGCGGTCGCCGGGCCGCGACTCCGGTCGGCTGCGGACCTGGGAGGGCCACGCCGGGGGGCTGTGGGCCATCGCCGAGCATCACCGCCTGACCGGCGACGGCGCGCTGCTCGGCGAGCTGATCCCGGCCGTGCGGGAAGGCGTCCGGCTGCTGGCCGGCCATCACGTCGTCGCCGATCTTCCCTACGAGCAGGGCTTCTGGTGCGTACGGGGACTCGTCGACGGCGCCTGGCTCCTGCGCCTCGCCGGCGACGGCCCGGCCGCTGACGAGGCCGAGGCGGCGGCCGCCCAGCTGCGGGACGCCATCACGGCCTCGCTCGAGCGCGGCGCCGCCCGCCTGGGCCGGGTGGCGATGCCCGCCGCGCCCAGCCGGGGCCTCGACGCCGGCATGGTCGGGTCCCTCGTCGCCTGCGACCCGCTCGGCCTGCTTCCCGCCGACGACGCCTGGGTGACGGGGACTCTCGACGCGCTGCGGGAGGCCTTCTGCCTCGGGGACGCCTTCTACGAAGCGCTCCTTCACCGCGGGCTCAGCCCGTCCCTCACCTTCCGGATCGCTGCCTGCGAGCTCGAGGCCGGCGACCTGCGGGCGTGGCGGAGGCTGCGCCGCATGCTCGACGCCGCCACCTCCACCTTCACCTGGCCGGAGGCCGTGCATCCCCGCCTCGGCGGGGGCTGTGCGGGCGATGGGCACCACGGCGGGGCGGCGGCCGGCTTTCTGGGTCTCGTCCGCCGGGCGCTGGTGCGGGAGACACCGGGCGGGGGGCTGGCCCTGGTCACGATCTTCCCGCCCGAGTGGGCCGGCCAGCCGCTCGAGGTCCACGACGCCCCGACGGCGCAGGGACGGATCTCCTACGCCCTCCGCTGGCACGGCGACCGCCCGGCGCTGCTCTGGCAGTGCGAGCGTCCCGGCGTCTCCCTCACCGCGCCGGGGCTCGACCGTTCGTTCTCCACCACCGAGCCGGCGGGAGAGGCGCTGCTGGCGCCGTACCGGGCCCGGATCCCTATCCCGGTCCAGGACGCCGGGTCGGCCTGACGGTGACGATCTCCCCGGGCCGGAGGCCGACTTCGATCTCCGGGATGTCAGGGCCGCCGACCCTGGCCGAGGCGAGCTGCGCACCCGGGTTGAACAGCCGGACGACGAGCCCGTCGCCGTCGCGCCCCACCGCCGACACCTCGGCACCGTCGACCCGCAGGACCTGGCCCTCGGACGGGCGGCCGGAGCCGGTGCCGGTGGCGGAGCCGGCCACGGCCTCGAGCGGGTCGAGGAAGCCGGTGGCCCGCCCGGTGAGGTCGGCGGCCTCCCAGTGGCGGGCATGCAGCAGCAGGCCGTAGCGCCAGCGGCGCTCGCCTTGCACCTGGGCGCCCTCGACCCGTAGAGCCGGGCCGGCCGGGTCGGGGCGGAGCGGCAGCTGCCGGCGGGACAGCCAGCCGGTCGCCCGGAGCAACGTGACGGCCAGCTCCCGGCCGCCGTCGCAGACCTCGTACTCGAACGTCCCGGCGGCGATCAGGGCCAGACCCACCTCGCCGGAGCAGTCGACGAACTGGCGGGCCGGGAACGTCGGCGGCGGCCGCTCGGACGGCCCGCCCTCGGCGTCGAGACCCCGGTGGACGACGGCGAAGGCGCAGTCGGCATCGGACCCCGTCACCGTTGCCGGCAGCGGGAAGTGCACCCGGAGCCGGTGATCGCGGCAGCGGTTGTCGAGGACCGTCTCGACGCCGACGATCGGGTCGCCGGCGACCAGGGACACCGCCGTGCGGAGGGTCGCCGCGGTCGTCTGCGCCGACCGGGCGGAGCAGGCCCGCTCGTCTCCATCGGCGTGTGCCGGCCATTCGTAGCCGGCGATGATGACCACCCGCCCCCGGAGCGGACCGGCCTCTTCGACGTCGACCGTCACCGATCGGGGGTGGTCGACCACCGTGTCGGCGGCGGGCGGGCACCAGGTGTAGGTGTCGCCGCCGTCGCCGCCGTCGGCGTAGCGGTTGAGCCCCTCGGCGCGCAGTCCGCTCCGGGTGGTGATGGTGAAGGTTCCGTCCTCCGTGTCGACCTCCACCCGGACGAGCCCGTTGTCGAGCGTCGGGCGGCCGCCGGGGCCGGTGCCGACCCGGACGGGTATCGCCGCGGGTTCCCCGCCGCCGCCCTCGGGGGGCGGGTGCAGGGTCGTCCAGCCGTAGCCCGGCACCGGCCCGGTCTCGACGAGAATGCGGCGCCGGGGGGGTCCCTCCATCCGCACGATCACCGGCCGGCCCGCCCCGCCAAGGGTCAGCAGGGCGTCGCGGGCCTCGTGGAGGTCGACCGGAGGATCGCCGAGTCCTGCGGCCTGGAACGTCATCGTCGCCCCGACGTCCTGCGTCTCATCGGGGTCGCCGGGGGCGGAATCGACGCCCGAGAGCGTCAGTGCCTCTTCGGGCCCCGGCTCGAGCGACCAGGCCCCCACAGACCGCCCGTCAAACGTCGCGCCCGCGATGCGGTCGGCCACCCAGCCGACCTTCGACCCCGCCACCCGGGCGACGAACGTCTCGTCCCGGCCCACGCCGAGCAGCTGCACCGCCCGCCCGATCCCGTCCGGGCCGACGAAATCCTCGGCGGGGTTCCGGCCGGCGGGGACGGTCACCTCGACGATCCCGGAGCGCGTACGGGGCGAGGTGTTGACGACCAGCAGCGCGCCGGGTGCTGTTCCGGTCTCGGCCGCCAGGTCGGTCAGCGCCCGGTCGGCGAGGGCCTCGCCGATCTGGCGCGCCTCGGCGTAGCGCACGAGCACCTGGTCGGCGACCTCGTCGGTGCAGCAGGCGCAGGCCGAGTCGTGGGCGCTGTTGGCGATGAGCCGGTCCCAGGCGACGCCGAGGAGGGCAACGGCTGTCGTCCACTCCGCCAGGGGCCGGAACAGGGCCAGGAGCGGCTCGGCCCGCCGCTCCACCGCGCGCTCGGCGGCGGCCGCCGCCGCCCGGACGTCGACACGGTTGGAGATCACCCCCGACAGCAGCGGGGCCCGGGCCGCCGACCGCAGCTCGCCCCGCCATACCGGGAGCGCGCCATCGGGGACTTCAACGCGCTGCTCTTCGAGCCACCGGGCCAGATCGGCGACCTCGAAGCGGTACCGGCTCCCGGCGGCGTTGGCCTCGGCCACGGCCCCTGCCACCCCCGGTTCCGGCGGCCGCTGGTCGCCGCCGTTCATGAGCAGGAGGCCGCCGACCCGGCGGTGGCCGACCTCGGCCTCCCAGCTCCGGGCCCGCTCGACGAGGCCCGGCCCGTCCGCCGGGAGGCCCCGCCCGTTGGCGTAGGAGCCGTAGAGGTACTCGGTCCGCACCGACGAGCCGTCCGGGGCCTCCCACCGGAAGGCGGTGGCGTCGACGGCCGCCGGGACGCCCCGCCAGACGACGGCCTGCTCGATCCCGGCCTGGGTGAGCAGTTGGGGGAGCTGGGCCACGTGCCCGAACACGTCGGGGCTGTACCCGATGGCCGGTCCGGTGGCGCCCAGCTCGGCCCGGCGCCGCAGGCCGGCCTCGAGGTTGCGCACGATCGTCTCGGGCGACACCACGAACTCGTCCATCGGCACGGCCCACGGCCCGATCCCGAGCCGGCCGGCGGCCACCGCCGCCCGCACCCTGCCCTCCGCCTCCGGGCGCACGGCCAGGTAGTCGTCGATCACCGCCGTCTGCCCGTCCAGCCAGAAGTGGGCCGGACCGTCACCGTCGAGCTCGTCGAGGAGCTCGTCGAGGAGCCGCAGGAGCCGCACGCGGCCGGCCTGGAACGGGACGTGCCACTCCCGGTCCCAATGCGTGTGGGGCACGATCCCCACCCGAACTTGCTCCGGGGGGTTCAGAGCGACCGGTAGAGCTCGACCGTGCGGGCCGCGATCGACGGCCACGAGAACTCCTCGACCGCCCGCTTGCGACCCATGGCGCCCATCCGCTCGGCGGTGGCCGGGTCGGCCACGAGGGCGTTCACCGCCGCGGCCAGGTCGGCCACGAACACCCCGGCGTCGGCGGGCCGGCCGTCGGGGCCGAGCTCCAGGTGGACCAGCGTGCCGGTCTCCCCGTCGAGCACGATCTCGGGAATGCCTCCCACGTCGGAGGCGACGACGGCCGTGGCGCAGGCCATGGCCTCCACGTTGACGAGGCCGAACGGCTCGTAGACGGACGGGCAGATGGCCACGACCGAGTTCGACAGCACCTCGATGAGCTCGGGGCGGGGGAGGACCCGCTCCAGCCACAGGACGCCGGTGCGGCGCTCGGCCAGCGCCGCCGCCCGGGCCCGCATCTCCTCGCCCACCTCGGGCGTGTCGGGGGCGCTCGGGAGGAGCACCAGCTGGGTGTCGGGGTCGAAGCGCTCGGCGGCGGCCAGCAGCAGGTCGATCCCCTTCTGGCGTGTGATCCGCCCGACGAAGGTGACGTAGGGCCGGGTGGGATCGATGCCCAGGGCCGGCAGGGCGTCGGTGTGGTGGTCGGGGGTGAACTCGTCGGTGTCGACCCCGTTGTGGATCACCACGACCCGGTCGGGGTCGAGGGCGGGGTAGCAGCCGAGGACGTCGTCCTTCATTGCCGCGGACACGGCGATGACGGCGTCGGCCGACTCCAGCGCCGTCCGCTCGCAGAACGACGACACGGCGTAGCCCCCGCCGAGCTGCTCCGCCTTCCACGGCCGGTGCGGCTCGAGGCTGTGGGTGGTGACGACGTGGGGGATGTCGTAGAGCATCCGGGCCAGGTGGCCGGCGAAGTTGGCGTACCAGGTGTGGCTGTGGACGACGTCGGCGCCTTCCACCGCCGCGGCCATGAGCAGGTCGACCGACAGCGTCCGGAGGACCGCGTCGTGGGGCCGGGGATCCGGGGGTGTCCCCCGAGATGACCGGCCCGAGCCGATCGCCTCCCACGGCTCGAAGGCCGCCTTCACCAGTGGCGACTCCCGCCGCTTCCCGAAGCAGAAGACGTCGAGGTCGACGAGGCGGGCCAGATGCTCGGAGAGGTACTCGACGTGGACGCCCGCGCCCCCGTACACCTCGGGCGGGTATTCGCGGGTGAGCAGCGCGACGCGCATGACAGAACGGCCTCCGGCGGGACTACCCCTCAGGGACCTTTTCCCCCTTCCCGATGACGACGATCCCGTTGGGCGACACGGTGAAGCGGGCTTTGTCGAGGAGCGGGTCGACCCCGATCATCGCCCCCGGTGGCACCCGCACGTTCTTGTCGATGATGGCGTTGCGGACGACGGCGCCCATCCCGATCACGACGTCGTGCATGAGCACCGAGTGCTCGACGGTGGCGTGGGGATGCACGAGCACGCCGGGCGAGATCACCGACGAGCGCACCGTGCCCCCCGAGATGATGCTGCCGGCACAGACCATGGAGTCGACCGCCATGCCGGTGCCGGTGTGGGGCCCCTGGAGCACGAACTTGGCCGGCGGCATGGTCGGGAGCGACGTGTAGATCGGCCACTGGCGGTTGTAGAGGTTGAAGATCGGGTGGACGGAGACGAGGTCCATGTGGGCGTCGTAGTAGGAGTCGAGCGACCCGACGTCGCGCCAGTAGGCCTGGTCCCGCTCGGTCGCGCCGGGGACGTGGTTCGTCGTGAAGTCGTAGACGTGGGCCTCGCCCATCTCCACCAGGGCCGGGATGATGCTGCCGCCGATGTCGTGGTGGGAGTTCTGGTCCTCGGCGTCGAGGCTCACGATGTCGACCAGGGTCTTGGTGGTGAAGACGTAGTTGCCCATGGAGGCGAAGATCTCGCCGGGGGAGTCGGGCAACCCGGGGGCGTCGGCCGGCTTCTCCTTGAAGGTGGCGATCTTCGTGCCCTCCCCCGGGTCGATGACCCCGAGCTGGTTGGACTGGGAGCGGGGCGCCCGGATCCCGGCCACCGTCACGCCCGCCCCGGTGGCGATGTGCTGGTCGACCATCTGGCGGGGATCCATGCGGTAGATGTGGTCGGCGCCGAAGACCAGGATGTAGTCCGGGCTCTCGTCGACGACGAGGTTGAGGTTCTGGTAGATGGCATCGGCCGAGCCGGCGAACCAGCGGGGGCCGCGGCGCATCTGGGCCGGTACCGGCGTCACGTAGGAGCCGAGCAGCGTGGACAGCCGCCACGTCCGGGTGATGTGGAGGTCGAGGCTATGGCTCTTGTACTGCGTCAGTACCACGATGTGGAGGTAGCCGGCGTTGGCCATGTTGGAGAGGGCGAAGTCGACGATGCGGTAATGCCCTCCGAAGGGCACGGCCGGCTTCGCCCGGTCGGCGGTGAGGGGAGCAAGACGCTTGCCCTCGCCGCCGGCCAGCACCATCGTCAGTATCTTGGGCTCGGCCATACGGGCGGTTACCGTACCCAACGTGCGCATCGCACTCGGCAGTGACGAGCGGACGACCCTCACCGACGCTCTCGTCGAGGACCTCCGCGGCCGGGGCCACGAGGTCGTCCTGGTCGGGCCGCCGGGGGGCGACGACCTGGGCTGGGCTGCCGTCGGGCGCCGGGTGGGGGAGCTGGTGGCGGAGGGCGGGGCCGACACCGCCGTCCTGTGCTGCTGGACGGGCACCGGCGCCTCCATCGCCGCCAACAAGGTGGCCGGCGTGCGGGCGGCGCTGTGCACCGACGCCGAGACGGCCCGGGGCGCCCGGCGCTGGAACGACGCCAACGTGCTGGTGCTCAGCCTGCGGCTGGTGAGCCCGCCGGTGGCGGCCGAGATGCTCGACGCCTGGTTCGCCACCCCTCCCGACCCCTCCGAGGCCGACGCCATCGCCTCTCTCGACCGGAAATCAGCCACGAAAGGGTCGAAGGGAGCGAAAGCCGGATAGCGCCCGCACGGCAGGATCAGGGACGGACGGGCCGAACTCACCACTGACAAAACCACTCAGAGTGAGATTTCTCGGGCGTTTCGCCCAGAGGGGGCGAACGTGCGCCGGTTTCATCCGTCTGTTCTCGTGTCCGCGCTGCTGGCACTGACTCTCCTGGCGTTCGGCGGGGCGATGGGAGGAAGCGCCCAGGCCGCGGCGTCCGGCGGCTACTGGCTGGTCGGGTCCGACGGCACGGTCTACGAGTTCGCCGGCGCTCCCCTTCTGGGCTCGGCGGCCCGGGCCAGTACCGCCCCGCCGATCGTGGGGATGGCCGCCACGCCGGGCGGGCAGGGGTACTGGCTGGCCGACGCCGACGGGAAGGTGACCGCCCTCGGAAACGCCCCGGCCAAGGGATCGGCCAGCGGGATCCACAACGTGGTCGGCATCGCCGCCACCCCCACCGGGGCCGGGTACTGGCTCGCCACCGCGACGGGCGCGATCTTCCCCTTCGGCGACGCCACCGGCTACGGCTCCATGGCGGGAGTCACGCTGTCCCGGCCGATGGTCGGCCTGGCCGCCACCCCGTCGGGCCACGGCTACTGGATGGTGGCCGGCGACGGCGGAATCTTCTCCTTCGGCGACGCCGGCTTCTACGGCTCCACCGGGGCGATCCGGTTGAACCAGCCGATCGTGACCATGGCGTCGACGCTGTCCGGGGCCGGTTACTGGATGGTCGCCGCCGACGGTGGGATCTTCACCTTCGGCGACGCCCCCTTCCTCGGTTCGGCGGGCTCCCTCAACCTGACCCATCCGATCACGGCGATGCAACGGACCCCGGCGGGAGACGGGTACTGGATGACGGACACCCGGGGGCGGGTCTTCGGGTTCGGCGCCGCCGCCGTCGCCGGCGACGCCAGCGGCTGCTCCCTGCCGGCGCCGGTGGTGGGGATGGCGGCCGCCGGTCCGGGCACTCTGTCACCGGCGCCGGCACCCCGTCCCAACTGCGGTCTTCCCGTCCCGCCGGTCCCGCCGGCCGGATCGGCGTTCGACATCGGGTTGATCGGCGACACCGGCTACAGCTCCACCCAGGACGCCTACCTGCTCAAGGTGCGGGCCCAGATGGCCACCGTCCCGCTGGCCTTCGTGACCCACGACGGCGACACCAAGATCGGGACGGTCCCCTGCACCGACAGCCGGGATCAGTACGTCTACGGCGTCTTCAATGGCTTCGCGGCGCCGTTCGTGTACACGCCGGGCGACAACGAGTGGCGGGACTGCTCCGATCCCCTGGGGCGCCTGGCCTCGCTCCGCAGCCGCTTCTTCTCCACCGACCGTTCGCTCGGCCAGACGACGATCCCGCTGACCCGGCAGTCGCCCACCTACGTGGAGAACGCCCGCTGGACAAAGGGCAACGTCGTCTTCGCCACCCTCAACGTCCCGGGCCCGTCGGGGAAGAGCCCGAGTGCGGGGGAGACCTCGGCCCGGCACACGGCCAACGTCGCCTGGCTCAACGCCGCCTTCGACCAGGCCCAGGCCGCCAACAGCGCCGCCGTCATGATCATCTTCCAGGACGACCCCTTCGACGGTTCGTCGGACACGTCGCTCATGTCGACCCTGAAGAGCCGGACGACGGCGTTCGGCAAGCCGGTGGTCCTCGTCCATGGCGACACCCACACGTTCAGGATCGACCACCCGTGGTCGACCGTCCCGAACTTCACCCGGGTCGAGACGTACGGGACGGGTGGCACCAACAAGTGGATCCGGGCCACCGTCGACCCCTCCAAGCCGAACGTGTTCAGCTTCACCACGATGACCAGTTGACCCTGGTACCGTCGCCGCCCATGGCAACGGCGGCGGCGGTCTCGCAGAGGGGTCGGCCCCACGCCGGGAAGCGCCGCCGACCGACCGCCCCGAAGCTCCACGTGGAGCAGGGCTGCTTCGAGGCCGGCGACCGGCTGGTGTGCGGCATCGACGAGGTCGGCCGCGGCGCCTGGGCCGGCCCGGTGACCGTGGGGGCCGTGGTGATTGGCCCGGCGCCGAAGCGCATCCAGCGGGTGCGCGACTCGAAGGAGCTGACGCTCGAGCAGCGGGAGGCGCTCTACCCGAAGATCCTCGGGTGGGCGTTGGCCGCCGCCGTCGGCCACGCCAGCGCCGCCGAGTGCGACGGGTTGGGAATGACCGCCGCCCTCCGCCTGGCGGGGGAGCGGGCCCTGGCCGGCCTGGCCGAGGCCGGCTGCGTCCCCGACCGGATCATCCTCGACGGCAACCACGACTATTTCCGTCGCCCCGACCAGGTTCGAACGGTCATCGACGGCGACGCCCTCTGCCTGTCGGTGGCGGCGGCGTCCATCGTGGCCAAGGTCACCCGCGACCGGCTCATGGCCGCCGAGGCCCACTGCTACCCGGGCTACGACTTCGACTCCAACCGCGGCTACCCGTCGCCCCGGCACCGCTGCGCCCTGCTGGGCTACGGGCCCACCGCCATCCACCGCCGGTCGTGGATCTACATGGAGAACCTTCCCTGGGGCCAGTCGGCACCCGAGCTGACGCTCTTCGCCTGATGTGGGACGTCGACGCCTTCGTCGCATCGCTGACCGGCTCCAGCCCCCACACGCGAAAGGCCTACGAGAGCGATCTCCGGCAGTTCGTGGCCTGGGCCGAGCGGGGTGGCGCCCCCGACCCGCAGTCCGTCGACCACCTCGCCCTGCGCCGCTACCTCGCCTACCTGACCACCCGGGGGATGGCTCGGCCGACCATCGCCCGGAAGGCGGCCGCGCTGCGGGCCTTCTTCGGCTGGCTCCGCAAGCGGGGGGTCGTGACCGCCGACCCGACCCGGAACCTCCGGACGCCCAGGGGCGACCGGCGTCTGCCCCGGGTGCCCAAGGCGGCCGAGGTCGCCACCCTTTTGGCCGAGACCGCGCCGCCCGGGGGGGCCGACGGCGGCCTGGAGGCGGCCGTGGCGCTCCGGGACGCGGCCGTCCTCGAGGTTCTCTACGGGGCGGGCGTGCGGATCAGCGAGCTGTGCGGGCTCGGCCCGTCCGACGTCGACCTGCGGGGCGGGATGGTCACCGTCCTCGGCAAGCGGTCGAAGATCCGCCGGGTCCCGCTGGGGGAGGTGGCGATTGCCGCGATCCGGGCGTATCTCGACGCTGGGCGGATAAATCTCTCCGGGCCTGCGAGCCCCCCCGATGCTCTCTTCCTCAACCGCCGGGGGCGCCGGCTCACCCCCCGCGACGCCCGGCGGATCCTGGAGCGACGCCTGCTCAGCGACGGTCGGGCCATCAGCCCCCACACCCTCCGTCACGCCTACGCCACCCACCTCCTGGAAGGCGGAGCCGACCTCCGGGCCGTCCAGGAGCTCCTCGGCCACGCCGATGTGGCCACGACCCAGCTATACACTCATCTGACGAAAGACCGCCTCCGGGCGGTCTACAACGCGACGCATCCCCGCGCTTAGGCCTCCTAGAGGATCCGGTGGACGACCTCAGCGTCATCGAAGAACTGTGGCAGGAGTACAAGGAGTCCGGTCGGCGCGACCTGCGCGACCGGCTGATCCTCCACTACTCGCCCCTGGTCAAGTTCGTCGCCGGCCGTGTCGCCGTGGGGCTGCCCCAGAACGTCGAGCAGTCCGACCTGGTCAGTTACGGCATCTTCGGCCTCATGGACGCCATCGAGAAGTTCGACCTGACCCGGGGCTACAAGTTCGAGACCTACGCCATGTCGCGGATCAAGGGCGCCATCATCGACGAGCTGCGCACCATCGACTGGGTGCCCCGGTCGGTGCGGGCCAAGGCCCGGGCCATCGAGCGGGCCTACGCCAAGCTCGAGGGCGAGCTGCACCGCACGCCCGAGGAGCACGAGGTCGTCTCCGAGCTGTCGATGAGCCGGGAGCAGTTCACCCAGACCTTGTCCCAGATCTCCCTGGTCGGCATCGTCCCCCTCGACGAGCTGCTGGCCGGGGCGGACGGGGGGGACGGGGGCCAGTCGACGCTGGCCGACACGATCGCCGACGGAAGCGACGACCCCGTCGAGGCGTTCGAGGTCCAGGAGATCAAGCAGATCCTGGGCGAGGCCGTCGAGGGCATGCCCGAGCGGGAGCGGCTCGTGCTGACGCTCTACTACTACGAGGGCCTGACTCTGGCCGAGATCGGCCAGGTCCTCGGGGTGACGGAGAGCCGGGTGTGCCAGATCCACACCAAGGGGATCCTCCAGCTCCGCTCCCGCCTCCTCGAGCCCGAACGGGGCCTGGCCGGCTAAATCCCCTGCGCTGCGACGGGGCCCCGTCTACCCTCGCTCCAGCCGGCCGGGCTGAGCCCTTCCCCCCGAGGTTCGTTCGAGTGCGCCTCCTGGAGGAATGGTGGAGCGAAAGTCCCTGGCCATCGCCGTCAGTGCCGTCCTGATCGCCTTCGGGGCACCGGCCGCCGGTGCGGCACCACCCCCCGAGCATTGGTCCCCGCCGGTCGACGGGCCGGTCGTGCGGGGCTACGAGCCGCCGCGGCGGCCGTTCGGCCCCCGGCACCTCGGGCTCGACTTCGCCGTTCCGCCCGGCACGCCGGTCCGTGCCGCCGGCGACGGTGTCGTCGTCTTCGCCGGACGGGTCGGCCGCCGGGCGCTCGCGGTGGCCGTCGAGCACCCTGGTGCCCGCCGCACCACCTACGCCTACCTGCGCCGGGTCACCGTCGTATCCGGCATGCCCGTCCGTCGCGGTGCGGAACTCGGCGAATCCGGAGGGACGGGGCCCGGTCACGGGGCCGGCGTGGTGCACCTCGGCTACCGCGTCGCCGGCGTACCACAGGACCCGGCGCCGCTCTTCGCCCGGCCCGGATCACGCATCTCGCTGGCCCCACTCGACCGGCCAGCCTGCCCCCGCCGCCTCGGAGAG
>JAUZEY010000196.1 GCA_030838785.1 Actinomycetota bacterium
CGAGCTCCGACTGGGACTTGAGCCACCGCTCCTCGCGGTCGGAGTGGGCCAGGAGCCCGAGGGCGTCCTTGCGCTTGATGATCGAGAGGACCTCGAGCTTGCGGCTCTTCCCCACCAGCCAGGCGACAGTGGCGTGGCCGGCCTCGTGGGTGGCGATCGTCCGCCGCTCGGCCTCGGTGTACTCGACGGGCTGGGCCAGACCGATCTCCTCGGTCATCTTGGCCTTCTGGATGTCGCCCCAGTTGAGGCGGTCGGCGCCCCGGCGCAGGGCCCACACGAGGGCCTCGTCGAGGAGGTGCTCGATCATCACCGGCGTGTAGCCGGACGTCATGGCGGCCATCGTGTCGCGCCGGTGGTCGTCGTCGAGCTCGGCGTCGTGGGACTTCTTGGCCAGGTAGTAGTCGATGATCTCCCGCCGGCCGGCCCGGCCGGGCAGGTCGAAGTAGAGGGACCGGTCGAACCGGCCGGGGCGCAGGAGGGCGGGGTCGAGGTCGGCGGCCCGGTTGGTGGCGCCGATCACCAGGATGTTGGCCGACGGGGTGGCCCGCTTGCGGAGCTGGCTGGCCGGCGGGAGCAGCCGGTTGACCCGCTCGACGAACCAGTGCCCGACCCGCATCCCGCCCGCCGGGGCGTCGAACGACTGGAGCTGGATGAGCAGCTCGTTGACGACTCCGGCGATGCCCTCCCGTCCGGTGCCGCCCATCCCGCCCCGGGAGGCGCCGATGGCGTCGATCTCCTCGATGAATCCGATGGCGCCGCCCTCGGCCCGAGCGGCCTTGCGGAGCGCCTTGAAATAGGAGCGGATCTTGCGGTTGGTCTGGCCGTAATACATGGACTGGAACGCCGAAGAGGACACGAACAGGAAAGGAACCTCAGCCTCGCGGGCCATGGCCTTGGCCATATAGGTCTTCCCCGTCCCCGGCGGTCCCTCGAAGAGGATGGCCCGGCGGGGCGTGCCGCCCATCCCGTCCTTGAAGGTCTTGTGGGCCAGGAAGAGGTTGAGGCTCTTCACCACCTCGTCGACGACGACCGGCATGCCCTTCACGTCATCGAGCGACGTGTCGATCTCGCTGGAGCGGTAGAGCACGTGGGGGGAACGGCCGGCGCCGAGGAGGGGCCCCAGGACGGCCGCCCCGAGGATCACCACGAGGAGCAGCAGGGGCAGGGCCTGGGAGATGGCCGGGGAGAGGTGCGGCCGGCCCGGGAAGGCGGACTGGCCGTCGAGCACCCGGTTCCACATCCAGACGCAGACCAACCCCATCACCATCGCGATCCGGGCCAGCCGCCGCTGCCGGGACCGCTCCCGGGAGCGGGAGACGTCGGCGGCGGCGCCCTGGAACACGTGGTTCTGCTTCAGTGATTGCAGGTCCATCACTACCTGTTCGGCGGCCGGGGTGCCCGTTCCCCACCTGACGACGACGCCACTACCCAGCCCGCGGCAGCTTCGAGCGCCTTATTCCGGAACGCGGCGGCCGAGCCCCGCTCAGGGCTCGAAGCGGTAGCCGACGCCCCGGACGGTGGTGACCCACCGGGGCCGGTCGGGGTCGTCCTCGATCTTGCGCCGCAGCCGGCGGACGTGCTCGGTGATGGTGGCGTCGGACTGCCACTCCGACGACGAGCCCCAGACCTGGCGGAGGAGCTGCTCCCGGGTGAAGACCTGGCGGGGCGAACCGGCCAGAAAGGCCAGGAGGTCGAACTCCTTGGCCGTCATCTCCGCCTTCTCCTCCCCGACGATGACGTCGCGGGTCTGGAGGTCGATCACGAGGCCGTCGAAGGTGAGCTGGTTCGCCGATCCGGGCGCCCCCGTGGCCCGCATCTGCGCCCGCCGGAGGACCGATTCGATGCGGGCCGACAGCTCGGCGGCCGAGAACGGCTTCACCACGTAGTCGTCGGCCCCCAGCTTGAGCCCAACCACGCGGTCCGCCTCCTCGCCGAGGGCGCTGACCAGGATCACCGGCACCTCGCTGGTGCGGCGGAGGTCGCCGAGGACGTCGAGCCCGTCGCGGGCAGGGAGCATCACGTCGAGGAGCACGAGGTCGGGGCTCCGGGAGTCGATCAGCGCGAGGGCGGCCTGCCCGTCCTCCGCCTCGATGACGGCGTACCCCTCCATGCGGAGCAACCGGGACAGCAGGTTGCGCAGCATCGGCTCGTCGTCCACCACGAGCACCAACCGGCCGTCTGGCGTCGGGGCGTCCATACGACGACAGAGCCTATCCGGGGGGCTGATTTGTGCGGGCCTTGCCAGTTGTGGCGTTTGTTGCTCAGCGCCCAGACGTGGCCTTGAGCGCGTTGTCCTTCGGGAGGGCGATCTCGGGCCGCGGCCGCTCGGCCGACAGGTCGATCAGGTGGTAGCCCTCGCCGGCGGAGGCGTCGTCCGCCAGCTGCCACTCAACGACGAAACCAGGATCCTGAGCCAAACCCATGTCCTGCATGTTCCCATCTCTACCCAGGAACAAAAGGGACCCACCGCCGCACGGCTCAACCTTTGGGGCGATTGAGAAACTTTTCCATCCGCTCCCGCTTGTCGTCGCTCTCGAACAGCAGCGACTGGGCCGCCATGTCGAAGGTGGAGGTGGCCGGGCGGTGGAGGCGGAGGGCCAGCTTCGTGAGCTCGAGGGCCCGCCAGGACCGTTTGGCGATCTCGGCCACCATGGCCAGGGCGGCGTCGGGAAGCGCCTCGGGTTCGTGCACGGCGTCGACCAGACCGGCGGCCCGGGCCGCCTCGGCGGCGAGCGTCTCGCCCAGGTAGAGCAACCGGCGGGCCAGGGGAAGCCCGACCAGTTGGGCCAGGCGCCAGTTGGCTCCCGCCCCGGCCAGGATGCCGAGGTTGAGCTCGGGCTGGGCGAAGCGGGCCCGGGGCGAGGCGATGCGGAGGTCGCAGGCCATGGCCAGCTCGCAGCCGCCCCCCAGCGCCGGCCCGTCGACGACGGCGATGGTCGGCCAGCGGTGGGCCTCGAGCCGTTCGAAGAGCCGGACGTTGATACCCACGAAGGCGTCGTCGGCGTCGCGGGCGAGCAGTTCGCCGATGTCGGCCCCGGCCACGAACATCCCGGG